>JANYBI010000633.1 GCA_025360875.1 Lentisphaerota bacterium | reverse complement strand
CAAAGGATTGAAGAAACCGGCGAATACCGAAATTTCTTTCATCAGGAACGGCAAACGCGAGTGCGCAAGGTATGTGTCCTCGACTACCGTATGCGAAGAAGCTCTTCAGGACAGCCGGTGGATCGGTCTCTACTGGTCGGCCAGCGGACAGGTCCAGAGGGAGAACGTCTCATCCGGACTTCCCGGACTTAATCCCAGTGAATTTCCGCTGCATGCCTTTGATCTGGAAATCGACGGACAGGATCTGCGGAACTGCTGGGAATGGGCCGGCGCATCTGAGAGGAATGGCGAACGGTCCGGAACACGCGAGGCGGTGGTCGAACTCCGCCACCAGACCCGCCCTGTGACGGTGAAGGTTGTCACGCGTCTCGACGGCACGCCGTTTCTCGCCAGGCGTCTGGAAATCACCAATACCGGCAAGGCGCCTGCAGCGCTGTCACGGATAAGTCCATGGTCGGGACTTCTTTGGACATGGACCCTGCAAGGACAGGGAGAGCTACCCCAGGACACGCAGAACCCATTTACCCTTGGATACTTCGACGGGCTGAGCCAGGGTTCTGAAGGAAACTTCAGCTGGGAGGATCTGCCTGCTGGTTCACGCCGCATAGAGGGAACCAACGGACATAGCGGATTCGGAAATCCATTTGTCATGCTCCGGAACAACATGACAGGTGAAACTGCGATCATTTCGCTGGCATGGTCGGGCAACTGGTACGCTGAATTCTGGAGTGATCCCTGCCGTGATCTTTCAAACCGTCCGGCCCGCGGTATCAATCTCGGATTCCGAATGGGGCCCCAGGGACCTGCCCCTATGAGGGTGATAGATCCGGGCGAGACGATCACTACGTCTGATACGCATCTGGGCATCTTGCACTGCGGTGCAGATGAGGCGGTATCCGCCTGGCACAACCACCTCCGCACCTCTGTCATTTCTCCGCGCCCGGAGGGTAAGGAACTGTACAGCATCGCCGGCAGAGTGGTGGAAGAGCCCGGCAAATGGATACACAAGGAAATAGAGATTGCCGCAGAAATGGGAGCGCAGGCGTTCATGGTGGATGCCGGCTGGTATGGAGACCAATTCGGCAACTGGTGGGATCGCGCCGGGGACTGGTGGGTTGGCAAGTGGCTGCCCGGAGGACTTGCTGCTTGCAGGGAACTTTGTCACAAGCGCGGAATGCTTTTCGGACTGTGGATGGAGCCGGAACGCATGGGACCCAAGAGCAGGTTGCTGGAGGAACATCCTGAATGGCTTTTGCGTACCGACAACGGACGCGAGGTCGCACAGGTGCTGGATCTTGCCAACTCGGACGCGGCCGCATTCTTCAAAAAGGAAGTGGTCCGGGTCATCCGCGAACACAAGCTGGATTTCTTCAAGATAGACTACAACGTCCGGATCTATGAAGGCGGACAGCACAGCCGGCATGGTTTCAACGAGAACGAAGGATGGAGGCATTATGAGACCTTGTACGCCACGTTCGACCAGGTGCGGCGCGAAATGCCGGAAGTCGCCCTCGAATGCTGCGCTTCCGGTGGCGGACGCAATGATCTTGGGATGATGTCGCGCTTCCATTACGCCTGCGAGTCGGACTTCTCCACGTTCCCCCGCAGCATCCGCGCCATCAACGGGCTAACGATGTTCCTGCCGCCCGAGTCCCTGGTCTACTACCACAACCACGTGTCCATGGCGCACCAGAAGACGGATCTCGACACGCATCTCCGCGTAACGCTGTTTGCCCAGCCGATATTCGTCGGTTTCGGAGGGCAGGATGCTGACCGGACAACGCCGTATTTTGAAAAGACCAAGCGCTATATAAAGCTGGCGAAGGAGTTCACTGCTCCAATTCTGGCGGCCAAGCCGGCAGTCTATCATCACACGCCTGACATCGGCCTGTATTCTCCGGCAGAATGGTGCGTCCTGGAATACGCATCCCAGGATCGGAGCCGTGGATATGCGGGTGTGTTTAAGCTCAAGAACGGTACAAGTGAATACCTTCTCCGCCTGCGCGGAGCGGATGCTTCTGCCGAGTATGAAGTTACCTTGGACAATCAGCAGCAGACATTCCGCATGTCAGGCCGTGACCTTGCGATACATGGACTTCCCGTGCGGCTTGATGCTGCTATGACAAGTGAGCTAGTAATGTATGTAAGAAGATAATTTATAGGAAACAGTTTCATTCGTCCTCGATATAACTGCCATACACTTTTATTTTCCTTGATAAAAGTCTGGCATAGGATTACTATAAACTTCATGAAAATCCATAGTAAAAATGAAGCCGGTGAAGAGCGAGTTTCTCCTGTACCGGACAGAAGACGGGCAGATGCGAAATTCGCAGGAGATGGATGATGCGATTCGGAAGAACCTCGACAAATTGGGTTTTGCGGAATG
>JANYBI010000378.1 GCA_025360875.1 Lentisphaerota bacterium | reverse complement strand
AGCGGCTGGCGCAGTGCTCCATTACGCCATGGAAAACCTGCGGCATGAAGCCGGACATATCCGTCTCCTCAAGACCTACAGTGGCAGCCAATACATGGTTCTCGATTCCATATCGCAGCGCAATCTCGAGCTTGTAGATCCCATGCCTGGCGGGAAAAAAGAGGCGACACTGCTGCATGTGCTCGATCATACCGCCACTCCGATGGGAAGCCGTCTGCTGAGGGAATGGCTTGTAAGGCCGTTGAATGACAAGGATGCGATCATCGCAAGGCTGGATTCGGTTGCGGCGTTCAAGGATGATCCTGTGACGCTTGCCGAGCTCATGGAGGTGATAAATTCCGTCCGTGATCTTGAACGCATCATCTCCAGGCTGAACATCGGAAGCGCAAACGCCCGCGACATGTCGGCGCTTGCAACAAGCCTCAAATCGATTCCCGACATTAAAAACCTCCTCAAAGGTTTCGACATCCCCCTGCTCTGCGAGATTCGCAAAAAACTCCATGAGCTTCCGGAACTTGTGGCCGAGATAGGCAAAACCATAAGCGAGGAGCCACCGGCCGTCCTCAACGAAGGTGGGATCATCCGGGAAGGATGCAATTCCGAGCTTGACGAGTTCCGCAAGGCCGCTACGGAAGGCAAGAACTGGATCGCCGAACTTCAGGCCAAAGAACAGAACCGTACCGGAATAAAATCCCTGAAGATCAGGTTTAACAACGTCTTTGGATATTATATCGAGTTAAGCAAGAGCAATGCGGCAAATGCGCCGTCGGACTACATCCGCAAGCAGACGCTCGTGAACGGCGAGCGCTACATCACCCCCGAACTCAAGGAAATGGAAAGCAAGATACTTGGCGCCGAGGAGAAATCGAAGGCGCTCGAGTATGAGATCTTCCAGAAACTCAGGGAACTGGCTATGTCTTTCACGGGCCAGATCCTTGAGACCGCTTCGTCCCTTGCGATGGTTGACGTAATTGCGAGTTTCGCGGAATGCGCCAGGAAACACAACTACTGCAGGCCGCAGATCCTCGAAGATGAGACTCTTGAGATAATCGCCGGACGCCATCCTGTCCTCGACTCCACTATGAAAGAGGAACGTTTCGTCCCAAATGATACCGTCCTCGACGGAGATCTGAACAGGATCATGATCATCACCGGTCCAAACATGGCCGGTAAATCGACGTATATACGGCAGGTCGCGCTGCTCACCCTCCTGGCGCAGACAGGTTCATACATACCCGCGCAGAGCGCAAGGATCGGGCTGGTGGACCGGATATTCACGCGGGTAGGCGCCGTCGACGACATCTCGCGCGGACAAAGCACATTCATGGTGGAGATGTTGGAGACTGCGAACATCCTCAACCACGCCACGAAGAAAAGCCTCGTGATCCTTGACGAGATAGGTCGGGGCACAAGCACATTCGACGGCATCAGCATCGCATGGGCGGTGGCTGAGTATATTCATGACTCACCTACGGCCAAGGCGCGGACTCTTTTCGCGACACACTATCACGAACTCACGGAACTCGCACTCACCTGCAAAGGCGTGAAAAACTATAATGTCGCGGTCAAGGAATACGGCGAACAGATAATTTTCCTGCGCCAGATCGTGGCCGGCGCGACCGACAGGAGCTACGGCATACATGTTGCGAAACTCGCAGGCCTGCCAAAAGAAGTCATAACCAGGGCGAATGAAATCCTGGAAAACCTGGAGAACAACGCAATCGCCGAGGCTGGCCAGCCAGCCCTCGCCGAACACCATGAGAAGAAGAAGGCTAAGAAAGTAAAAGGTGACAAGACGACCGAACCAACCCTTTTCGACTGGCTGGGAAACAAGGAATTAAAGATTAAGGATAAATCCAAGAAGAAATCTAAAAAGGTATAAATGTTAACGACTAGCAGGAGATTGAAGAATTTCACGGAGTCGGTTATCCGCGGGATGACCCGTCTATCAAATAAATATGATGCAATAAACCTGTCGCAGGGTTTCCCGGATTTCGATCCTCCCAGAGAGCTACTCGACGCCTTAAAGGAATGCGTTTATAAAGGGCCTCACCAGTATGCCATAACCTGGGGGGCGCAGAACTTCCGCAAGGCTCTCGCAAAAAAACAGTCCCGCTTCATGGGAATCCCCTTGGTTCCCGATGAGAACATTGTCGTAACCTGCGGAAGCACCGAGGCGATAATGGTAGCGATGATGACCACCTGCAATCCCGGTGACAAGGTTGTTATCTTTTCACCCTTCTATGAGAACTATGTGGCGGACACGATACTTTCCGGAGCGGTACCGATATATGTCGAACTGCGTCATCCGGATTTCACTTTTGATCCTGACGAACTGCGCCGTGCGTTCAAGCAGAAGCCGAAGGCGATTGTCCTGTGCAACCCTTCGAATCCCAGTGGAAAAGTATTCACCCGGAGCGAACTCGGCATGATTGCGAAGTTCGCAAAGGAGTTCGACACGTTCGTCATAACCGACGAAGTATACGAGCATATTGTCTACAAGCCGCATGTGCATACATATATCGCTTCACTTCCCGGAATGTTTGAACGCACGATATCTTGCAGTTCATTGTCGAAGACCTATTCCATAACCGGCTGGAGGCTGGGTTACATCATAGCTCCGGAAAGGATCATCAATGAGGCCAGGAAAGTTCATGATTTCCTGACGGTCGGAGCGCCGGCTCCGCTGCAGAAGGCCGCAGTCACGGCTCTTGAACTTCCGAACAGCTATTACCTCCAGCTCCAGAAGGATTATACCCGAAAAAGAGATGTTTTCCTTTCGTATTTGGATAAAGCTGGATTAATTTATACGTCTCCTCAAGGCGCCTATTACGTAATGGTCGACATTTCGGGAATGGGGCACAGGAGTGACGTCAAGTTCTGTGAATGGCTGGTGAAGGAGGTCGGAGTCGCGGCCGTGCCCGGCTCGAGTTTCTTCAGGGAACCTGTCAGAAACCTGATACGTTTCCATTTCGCCAAGAGGGAAGATACCCTGAGGAAAGCCGGGGAAAGACTTCTTGATATTAAAACAAAAATTTGAACAATTTCGAATATTTCATGAAGAGGATTGAAGACAAATGATCTCGACAATAAAGAGCAATATCCTGGAAGTACAGGTAGACGACAAGGGAGCTGAGCTCTCAAGCATAAAGAGGATTGGCGACAACTGTGAATATCTCTGGCAGGGGGATCCGGCATACTGGGCTAGAAAGGCACCAGTGCTTTTCCCGATTGTGGGAAAACTGGTCAACAACAAGTATACCGTCGAGAAAAAGGAATACATAATGACCCAGCACGGGTTCGCCAGAGACATGGATTTCGCTCTGGTGGAGCGAAGATCCGACTTTTTGTCCTACAAGCTTGAGAATACGGCAGATCTTCTGAAGAAATATCCTTTCAGCTTCAAGCTGATCATAGGCTACGAGGTCAAGGAAAATGAGCTGACCATGTCATATGATGTCAGCAATACCGATGTCACAAGGATGTGGTTTTCAATCGGGGCGCATCCGGGATTCAACTGTCCCCTGCTCCCCGGAGAGAAGATGGAGGATTATTTCCTGGTTTTTGAAAAGAAGGAGACGCTCAACAGGACGATCCTGGAGAACGGGCTTCTCGCCGGTGAAGAACCTTTACTCGTCAATCAGAACATCCTACCCCTCTCCCAGAAACTTTTCGAAAGGGACGTGCTCATCCTCAAAGGGATGAAATCACAGTATGTAATCCTGAAAAACAACAAGAACAGGAAACAGGTGAAGGTGGACTTCAAGGGATTCCCCTATCTGGGGATATGGTCGAAGCCAAGCGGTGCGCCGTTTGTCTGCATCGAACCCTGGTTCGGAATAGCCTCTTCGAAATCCGGCAAGTCCGCACTGAAGGACAAGGACGGAATTATTTCGTTCCTTCCTGGAGACCTTTTCCAGTGCCAGGTCAAGTTCACCATAGACTGAACCTGATTTATACAGAACAAAAAAAAGACCGGAAAGTTATTCACTTTCCGGTCTTTGAATTTTCAGATGATATTAGAAGCGTCTTTTTGATCCGCCACCAAATCCACCACGGTCTCCGCCACGGCCGCCACGGTCTCCTCCGCGGTCTCCGCCGCCGAATCCGCCGCCACGGCTGTCGCGCTCAGGCTTCGGACGTGCTTCATTGACAGTGATAGCTCTGCCGTTAAGCTCAGTTCCGTTAAGAGCTGCGATTGCAGCCTGTGCTTCTTCGTTCTTCGCCATTTCCACAAATCCGAAACCCTTTGAACGGTTTGTGTAACGATCCATGATCACTCGCGCGGACTGGATTTCTC
>JANYBI010000557.1 GCA_025360875.1 Lentisphaerota bacterium | reverse complement strand
TTGCATATGCGCAACCGTAGATTTTGCCCTGGTAGCGGTTAATTATTTCGGAATACAGGTCCGCATCACCTTTGATGACCAGCCCGATTATTTCCGAATCTGAAATTTCTCTTGTTCCGCCCATTAAGATCTCCAGTGCATTATTATACCTTCATATACGCCAATTGCATGAATAAGGTTACAGGAATCTCAAATAGTTTTTCGGATTGAAACTCATCCTGGATGCATTTATATTATTGATTCGAATAAACTGTAAAAAATATCCATTTATAACGAGGATCCATATGATTGCTGACATCTTAAGGAAAATACAGGATCGCAAGGCCAGGATCGGCGTAGTAGGTCTCGGTTATGTCGGACTTCCCCTGACAAAGGAATTCATCAATGCCGGTTTCAAGGTAATGGGATTTGATGTTGATGCTGAAAAAATCAAGATGCTGAAAAAATCGAAGTCCTACATAAAACACATCAATTCCTCGTTACTGGAAAAGATGAATGCTACCGGACGATTCAGCGCTACGGACGACTTCTCGAAAAGCTCTACCTGCGACGCCATAATCATCTGCGTGCCCACACCCCTGACCCATAACCGCGAACCTGACATGAGCTATATCGTTTCAACCGCCGAATCCCTGGCGCCATATGTCAGGAAAGGACAGCTTTTTTCACTTGAGTCGACAACTTATCCCGGAACAACGACCGAAGTTCTCTGCCCTATCTTGGAGAAAAAGAGCAAACTCAAGGCCAACAAGGACTTCTATGTGGCTTTCTCCCCTGAACGCGAAGATCCCAATAACAAGGATTTTTCAACTTCGACAATCCCAAAAGTTGTCGGAGCGGATACCGCTGACAGCCTGAAAGTTGCAAAAGCGATGTATGACACCATAATCTGCAGGACCGTGACTGTTTCTTCGTCGGCCACGGCTGAGGCTACCAAGCTTGTGGAAAACATCTTCCGTTCAGTCAATATTGCCATGGTAAACGAGCTGAAACTTATTTTCGACAAGATGGGGATCGACATCTGGGAAGTGATTGAAGCTGCAAAGACCAAGCCATTCGGATTCATGCCCTTCTATCCCGGTCCCGGCCTTGGAGGACATTGCATTCCGATAGATCCATTCTATCTGACATGGAAGGCCAGGGAATATAACTGTTCCACCCGTTTCATCGAGCTTGCCGGAGAGATCAACACGTTCATGCCCTACTATGTGATTCAACGCACACTTGAAGAGATGAATTCCCGCGGAATGGTCATGAAGGGAAGCAAAATTCTTCTCGTCGGCGTTGCATACAAGAAAAATGTCGATGATCTCAGGGAAAGCCCATCCTTCATGCTTTGGAAACTTCTTGAGGAAAAGGGAGCCAAGGTTGAATATCACGATCCTTTCTGTCCTCTGGTTCCCAAAACCCGCGAATATCCCCAGTATACAGGGAAGAAGAGCGTAAGCCTTAAGGGTAAAAAATATGACGTCGCCATGATTGCCACAGCTCATGACTGCGTAAACCACAAGGAAATTGCGAAACTCGCAAAACTCGTGATAGATACGAGGAATGCCGTTCCTAAAGGCAGAAACGTAGTAAAAGCCTGATAATGAAAAAAAATGCGATCATAGTGACTGGAAGCGCCGGATTCATCGGTTTCCATGTGTGTGAAAAACTCCTGTCGGAAGGACATCTCGTAGTTGGAATAGATAACTTCAACAGCTATTACCACCCCGCAATCAAGGAAGCCAGATCTGAAATACTGAGGCGTAATCCGAACTACATTGAAAAACGCATTGATATTGCAAACCTTGAGGATCTTAAGAAAATTTTCAGCGAATATCGCACGGATGTGGTCTGCCATCTCGCCGCCCAGGCGGGTGTACGATATTCACTTACAAATCCCCAGGCCTATGAACATAGTAACATACAGGCTTATCTGAACATACTTGAAATGGTAAGGCACAACAATATTCCAAGACTTGTATATGCTTCAAGTTCTAGTGTTTATGGCGGTAATACGAAGATCCCTTTTTCTGAATCCGACAGAGTCGACAATCCGATCAGCCTCTATGCCGCCTCCAAAAAGGCAAATGAGCTCATGGCCCATTGCTACACGCATCTATATGGATTTCAGACCATAGGTCATAGGTTTTTCACTGTTTACGGACCTTGGGGCCGTCCGGATATGGCGATGTGGCTATTTGCCGAAGCCATCAGGACCGGTAAGAAATTAAAGAG
>JANYBI010000544.1 GCA_025360875.1 Lentisphaerota bacterium | reverse complement strand
GCCGCAAAGGGACAGCTTCAAGTGGTTGTCGGAGAAAAATCCAGGATTTTTTACCTGGGCGGGATTAGGAAGATGCCAGGCAGGCACCCCTCAGCCTAAAATAAAGACTGACGCGTTACTTTCAGGACTCTAATTTTCATTAAAAACATCGCGCACGCTTGAAGAACTGGTGCAAAGGGTATATGTAACAATTCGATTTTTCTTAATTGAGTTTCCCTCATAATTTCACACAATTTATTTTATTACGGAGGATTTGAAATGGCAGACAACGAAAAAGCCGAGAAGGCTGAAAAGGTGGACAAAGCGGATAAAGGCGACAAGGGCGAAAAAAATGTGCGTGACAAGAACCTTACAATAGCCATAAACCAGATTGAAAAGGAATACGGCAAAGGTTCCATCATGCGCCTGGGCGACACCAGCATGCATGTGGACGTTCCCATCATCAGCACCGGGGCTCTGACACTCGATATCGCCCTCGGGATCGGCGGAGTTCCACGTGGAAGAGTCGTAGAAATCTACGGGCCTGAATCGTCGGGCAAGACCACTCTCTGCCTGCACATAATCGCAAACGCCCAGAGGGGCGGCGGAGTCGGCGCGCTCATCGATGCCGAACATGCCTTTGATCCGCAGTACGCGAACATGATAGGCGTTAACCTCGACACCCTCCTTATTTCACAGCCTGACTGCGGAGAAGACGCTCTCAGCATAACAGAGATGCTTGTGAAAAGCAATTCGGTAGATGTGATAGTGATCGATTCCGTAGCCGCGCTTGTGCCGAAGGCCGAACTTGAAGGGCAGATGGGCGATTCGTTCATGGGACTCCAGGCGCGTCTCATGTCGCAGGCGCTCAGGAAACTGACCGGAGCTATCAGCCGCAGCCGCACATGCTGCATATTCACCAACCAGATCCGCGAGAAGATCGGCGTGATGTTCGGAAATCCCGAAACTACTCCTGGTGGAAACGCCATGAAGTTCTACAGTTCGATAAGGATGGATATCCGCAGGGTCACTTCCATCAAGGATGCATTGGGAGGAGTCACCGGAAACAGGACGAGGGTCAAGGTCGTCAAGAACAAGCTGGCCCCGCCGTTCAAAGTCGCCGAGTTCGACATCAACTTCAACGAGGGTATTTCCCGCGCCGGTTCGATAATAGACGCTGCGATAGAGTACAAGATCATCGAGAAGAAGGGTTCATGGTTCTCCTTCGGAAGTGAACAGCTCGGACAGGGCAGGGATGCAGTGAAGGTTACCCTCCAGGATAATCCTGACATGCAGAAGAAGATGCTCGAGAAGATCTATGAGAAGGTCAAATCCGGCGCCAAAGCTGAAGCCCCCGATAAAGCCGACAAAGAGTAATAGTAAATATTCACTGGACCATTTCCAGTGAATATTTACATCTAATAAAATGCGAAATCAACTGTTTTTTTTATGACAAAGTGGCTTCCACTGTGAAAGACATGGTGTCTCCGGCCAATTTTGATATTTTCTTGTAGAATAAATCATAAAAAGATTGAGTTCGCATTTTATTTTTAGTACGGATTAAGTAAACGATATAGTTTACTTAATACGTACTAATCTTGTAAATAGTCCTGTTATTAAATAAAGTATGCCTCATTTTCTACAATAATATTAATCGGTAGAATGAAGTTCTATGATGTCAGCTATAAGAATAATTTTACTTTTGGTCATTTTGGCCTTTTCTGTTTCAGCCCAGGATGTGAACGCCAAATACTACAGGTCGCGGCAGATCGGAGACAAGGCTTTTGGAGACGGATACTACTCTCTCGCCGTGAAGTTCTACAGCCAGTACAAGAACGAGGCGGCTGAGGATACCGATGCCCTGAAGGACGCCTATTTCTGCCTGTTCTCGTCATACACCAGGAGCAGGGACACCAGAAATGCGCGTCTTGAGTTCAATGAGTTTTCCGCGAAGTTCGCAAACGAGATCGCCACCAACAGGGAGTTCGGACAGAAGGCCGACTACTGGAACGCCAATATTCTCGTCCTGGAAGGTGAGGCCGACAGGGCTATCGAAACTTTCAACCAGATCCTCAAGACCGCGCCTGACATCTCGGACATTTATTCCGAATCTCTTTCAGGGCTTGCCGCGGTCTGGGTTAGCAAGATGAACTGGGAGGAGGCCGACAAGGTATATGCCAAGCTTGAAACCGTTGGGAAAGGTACGAAATGGGCCGACTACGGGAGGAAGCAGAGGATTCTCGTCGCGATATATGCAGGAGATCTTGAAAAGGCGAAGACGATGCTGGCCGCGGGAGATTCCAAAAACGTGACGGACATCCTCCTGTCGGCTTTTATCCTTGTCAAGGAAAACAAGCTTGCCGAGGCCGAGGATATCTACAAGAAGACGAAAATCCAGGCGAAGGGGCCTGATACGCTGTGGTTCATCCTGAGTTCCGCGATTGCAAACGCGTATGTCGGCAAAAAAGAGCTGCAGACCGCACTGGCTTACCAGAAGGATGCGGAATATTTCGCCGAAAACGATATTGACAAGGAGAAGATCATCCTTCAGATGCTGAACGCCCAGGCGATGGCCGGGAAATACGACGAAGCCCTCGAATCGTGCCAGAAGTTCATAAGGAACTTTCCGGGTTCGGGCAATCTGAGCAAGGTCAGGCTCCAGATGGCCAGGATCTATTTCTCGCTGAAGAAGCAGCAGGAGGCGGTGAACATATACAAGGATATGCTCGCGGATCCGAAGACCGATATCGTGACCAAGCTTGAGGCCGCCAAGGAGGCGGGCCAGGTCTTTGTGTCGGAGAAGCTCTACAACGAGGCGAAGGAGAAGTTCAACTATATTGTTGACAATGCGACGGACGACAGGAGGAAATATGAAGCAAGGGTATCGCTTGCGGACATACTCTGTCTCGAAAAGAAATATCTGGAAGGTGCTGCGGAATTCGCAAAGATAGCCGAGGAGAATCCGGCATTCCGCGAGACCGCCCTCCTCAAGCAGGCCAATGCCGTGTTCACAATGAAGGACTACCAGCGCTCTTTCGTGCTGCTGGGATCGTATATGAAGGAATTCACCAAGGGGACGAACTATCAGGATGCATATTTCCTGTACGGGATGACCCTCATGAAACTGAGGAAGAACGATGACGCCTTGGAAGTCTTTGCGGATTTCGCGAAGAAGTTCCCGAACCATGAGGAGGCGCCAAGGGCCTTCTTTGAAATGGGGAACATCGGGTTCGACGGCGGAAACTACAAGATGGCCGATGAGAATTATACGAAGATACTTGAGACCTATCCCAAGGACGAGATGGCGCCGAACGCACTGTACAAGAGGCTCTACTCCCATTTCCTTTCAGGAGAGGAGGAGGCTGCAGCAAAGGATCTTGAGATGCTCAGGAAGAATTATGCCGATTCCCTTTTCACGGTGAAAGGGATTTTCTGGCAGGCCGACTTTCTCAGGGACGGGGGTAAGCTCGACAAGGCGGAGGCTGTCCTACAGGAACTGGCAGCCAAATATGTTTCAGTGCCCTCGGTGGCATCCGAGGCGATATATGAGTCCGCATACATTTCATCCAAGGCCGGCAAGAATGACAAGGCGGTGAAGTACCTGGACGAACTTTCCGAGAAATATCCGAATGAGAGCATAGTTTCAGAGGGATTTATGCTTCGCGGGGACATATTGTCGGACGCAAATGAATTTGAGAAGGCTATTCCGTTCTATACCAAGGCGATCGAGAGAAGGCCCGGCTCGAACCTTGAAACAGCCTGTCTTGGACGTCTTGGCGACTGCTATTTCTCTATAGCCTGGAAGACTACCGACAATTCAAACACCATGACGGCGGCCGATTACTTCAAGAAGATACTCGCCAAGAACAATATCTCCATGAACTTCAGGGACCAGGCGATTTTCAAGCTGGCGAAATGCGATGAGATGATCGGCGACAAGGGAAGCGCGCTTGCAAGATACCGGGAGATAATATATGGGTACCAGGCCGACTCGGACAAGGGTGAGATCAGGGATCCGGTATGGCTGGTGAAGGCCGCGCAGTCCGCCGCGAGGATATATCTTGAAAAGGAGACTCCCGAAGCCGCGGAAGCGGCCGTGAGCATATATAGGAAGCTCGTAGCCCTGGGCATTGAGCCGAAGGACGACTATGCCAAGATGATCCGCGAAATACGCGATAAGTTCAAACTCAAGGAGTGATTTATGATTCTGCTTTTCAAGGAGATACTTGTGGACGGCGGCCCGGTGATGTGGCTGATACTCTTGTGCAGCGTGATAGCCATGTTCATTTTCCTGGAGAAACTGTTCTATCTGCACAGGGTGCAGGTCAACGTGGGGGATCTTGTCAGGGGACTTATAAATGTCCTCAAGAGGGGCAATGTCGTCGAGGCGGTCAGCCTGTGCGATGACACGCCCGGACCTGCGGCCCACGTCCTCCGTTCGGCGATATTGAGCTATGAACAGGGGGATGAGGATGTCTCGCAGTCGATACAGGATGCCGCACTCGACGAAATTCCCAGGCTCGAGTCGCGCATGAACATTCTTGCGACAATCGCATATATCGCGCCTCTGCTGGGCCTTCTAGGAACAGTGCTCGGCATGATCGAGGTGTTCAACCAGATCAAGGAGGTCGGCGCATTTGTTAACTCGAAGAACCTCGCCTCGGGGATAAGCAAGGCCCTCTATACGACCGGAGGCGGACTCTGCGTGGCGATTCCCTGCTATATCGCCTATAATTATCTGGTGTCGCGCATCGAGGCGATTACGCTTGACATGGAGAAGGCGGCATCCGAGATCGTATACTTCTTCAAGCATAACAGGCCCGTTCCAATAGCAAGAGATGAAAACAGCAAGGCGGAAGAATAATGGCGAGATTTAAGACAAAGCTGAAATTGTTCAAGGGAATGCCGGATATGACGCCGTTCATAAACGTCATTTTCCTCCTCCTGCTTTTCTTCATGCTTTCCAGTTCGTTCGTCCAGATTTCCGGAATAAAGATAAATGTACCGCAGACAGCTGAGGGCGAAAACGAGACCGGCGCTGAAAAACTGATCATCTCCGTCGACAAGGGGAACCGTTTCTTCTTCAATGACGAGCCCCTCGAATCCGACTGGAGGAAGCTCAAGGACAAGCTTCAGCTCTTCACTTCGAAAAGCAAGGCCAGGACGGTCATCATTGTCGCAGACAAGGACACGTCCTACGGGGAGATCGTCAAACTCATGTCTCTCGCCCGTTCGCTGAACTTGAACGTATATGCCGCGACAGTGCCTGAAACCAGGAAGGAGCAGATGACAGAAGATGCGGTCACTGAATGAACAGAAAAAGAGGGACATGTTCCGGGATTTCCTCTATGCGGCCATACTGGCCGTACTTGTGCATCTGGCAATATTCAGCCTGTTCTCCGTAGATGTGAAGGAAAATACAAAGGCCAATACGGAACTTAAGAAGGTCGTGTTCCTCCCCCTCGACGCCATGCCCGACTCGCCAGTGAAGAAAAATTTCCTCTATTGGCTGGAATATGGCGACCCGACTCTCATTTCAAAACCCAGCCAGAGACATGGCTTCAGTACGGTCTATGCCGTGTCCGGATTGAGGACTCCTGAGCCTGATATCTCCTATTTGGTTGCAAACGGCACAGCCGGTTCCGCCATGAAAAGATCCTTTGAGGAGATTGAAATCAAGAAGGAAGCGCCCGGAAATGAAATTGCCCGGAACTGGGATTACAGGCCGGCGACAGTTGCGCCACCTGTGGCCGGCGTGCAGAAGAAGACGCCCACGGAATATCCCATATGGAGGACCGGAGACGGGAAAAATCTTCCCCAGTTCTTCTCAAAAACCGATGAGATACTGAAGAAGGCGGCGGCCGCGCATCCCGAAAAAAAGACAGTCTTGAAGGTGTCTTTCTACGGGAGGGATTTCTTCCCTAGGGTTAAGATTCTGGCGTCATGCGGGAACCAGGAACTCGACTCCGCCGCGATCGAGGCGTTCATCGCTAAAAACGCCCTTCTTCCGGAAGATTATAGAAAGACGGAAGAGCCGTGCTACATTGAAATAGAATGGCAGAAGATGAAAGGGCAGTCCAAATGATACCTGCGACCTGCACAGGGGGGTTCCTCATCTATCTTTTCGGATGGATGATATTCATCTTCATACTGTGGTGCAGGGAGCTTTGGAGACGGAAAACGTACGACTGGGCGCTCTCCGAAGGTTCGCTATGCATCTGCGATGACTGCCATTTTGCGTTTCTTGTCAAACCCAATGAGACGGTTTCAAGATGCCCGCGCTGCAATGAAATTTGTTCAGTCAAAAGGAAAAAGAGGTAGTTCAAGTGAAAGCCATCAATCAGACAGTATTGGTCCTTGATTTCGGTTCCCAGTACAGCCAGCTCATAGCCAGGCGCATAAGGGAATGCAATGTGTATAGCCGGATAGTACCTTTCAGGATAGGCGCCGAAGAGGTCCGCAAGGAAAAGCCTTCCGGTATAATTTTCAGCGGAGGTCCGGCAAGCGTCTACCAGAAGGACGCCCCCAAATGCGACCCCGAGATATTTGAGCTGGGAATTCCGATCCTGGGAATCTGCTACGGGCTCCAGATGACTTCCCATTTGCTCGGCGGTAAAGTCAGCAAGGGGACTGCGCGCGAATACGGAAGAGCCGAACTCGAGGTTGTCGGAGAAAGCGATCTTTTCACGGGGCTTGACAGGAAACTCACCGTCTGGATGAGCCATGGCGACAAGGTCCTGGAACTTCCCCCGGGATTCGCTCCGATCGCGAAGACATCCAACACCGAATATGCGGCAGTCTGCGATCCGTCACGCAAGATGTATGGCATACAATTCCATCCGGAAGTGGTCCACACGCCGAAAGGTAAAAAGATAATTGAGAACTTCTGTCTCAGGATATGCGGATGCAGTGGCGACTGGACGATGCAGTCTTTCATAGACCAGGCGGTAGACGATATCCGCACCAAAGTCGGGAAGGGACATGTCATTCTTGGCCTCAGCGGCGGAGTCGATTCCGCCGTAGCCGCGGCGCTGATACATAAGGCGCTTGGCAAACAGCTGACCTGCATCTTTGTCGACAATGGACTTCTGAGGAAAGGTGAAGTCGAGAAGGTCGCCCAGGTATTCAACAAGAATTTCAAGATAGATCTCAGGGTGGCGGCCTCCGAAGACAGGTTTCTTGCAAAACTTGAAGGAGAGCAGGATCCCGAGAAGAAACGTAAGATAATCGGGCACGAGTTCATTGAGGTGTTCCAGGAGGAGGCATTGAAGATAAAGGATGCCGATTTCCTCGCGCAGGGCACGACATATCCGGACGTGATCGAGAGCGTTCCCATCGGTGGCAATCCCAGTTCCATGATCAAGAGCCACCATAATGTCGGCGGCCTTCCGGAAAAGATGAAGCTGAAGCTCGTAGAACCCATCAGCAAGCTTTTCAAGGACGAGGTCAGGGAAGTCGGCAGGAAACTTGGACTTCCGGAGGAAATTGTCATGCGCCAGCCGTTCCCGGGACCCGGACTCGCTGTCCGCATCCTCGGTCCTATTACCAGGGCCGGACTTGAGACGCTGCGTGAAGCCGACGCCATTGTCGTGGAAGAGATGAAGAAGGCGGATCTGTACTATAAGACCTGGCAGTCGTTTGCCGTACTCCTTCCGGTGAAGACCGTGGGTGTCATGGGAGATGAGAGAACCTATGAGAACGTGATTGCGCTCCGTGTCGTAGACAGCCAGGACGGCATGACAGCCGACTGGGTGCATCTGCCATACGAGCTAATGGGACAGATCTCGAACAGGATCATAAATGAGGTGCGCGGCGTCAACCGTGTAGTCTACGATCTCACTTCCAAGCCGCCAGGAACCATCGAGTGGGAATAAAAATCCGTCCGGAGACGGACGGATTTTTATACTATGAAGAACATTATAAATTAGGAGGAGAAAATGGATCCGGAACTGAAAAAGTATATGACGGCCCAGGAGAAAAAACTTATCGCTGGATTTTTCGCGATGTGGCTCGGATGCTTTGGCGTCCATAAGTTCTATCTCGGATATAAGACCGAAGGATGGATAATCCTTCTGATTTCAGTTTTAAGCTGTTTCATCCTTTCCGGGGTGATGGCCATTATCGGAATCATTGAAGGGATAATTTATCTCTGTAAGGATACCGATGAGTTCGGCAAGCTCTATGTTGAGAATAAGAGGGGATGGTTTTGAATCTCGAGATCAATAAGTCAAAGATTCATGGCGAAATATCCGTTCCCGGATCGAAATCCCATACCATCCGCGCCGTAGCCATCGGCGCGATGGCGGATGGCGTCTCAAAGATTCATGGGCCCCTGATTTCGGGTGACACCCTTTCCAGCCTGGCCGCCGCTGCCGCCTTCGGAGCTGAAATTGACAAGAAGGAAAACCTCTGGACGATCAGGGGCGTTGCTGGCAAACCAAAGATAAAATTTGGAGTCATCGACGTCGGTAACTCCGGAACCAGCCTCAGGATTTTCAGCGGTCTCGCCTCCATAGCATCAAGCAAGGTCGAATTCGACGGTGATGATTCACTCCGGACACGCCATATGGCGCCTGTCCTGTCAGCGTTGGAGATGCTTGGCGCAAAGACAACTTCGAATAACGGCAAATGCCCGTTGTCCATACAGGGACCGATCAGAGGTGGAAAGGCGAAGGTCGAAGGCAAGTCATCGCAGTTCGTTACCGCCGTGCTCCTGGCTGTGCCACTAATCGAGGGCGATACCGAACTCAGCGTATTCAATCTCAACGAGAAACCATATGTCGAGATAACACTCGACTGGCTCCACAAACAGAAAATAAAGTTTGAACACTCGGAAAACCTCTTGAGCTTCAAGATCAAGGGAGGACAGTCCTACAAGCCTTTCGAAATGACTATTCCCGCAGATTTTTCCACCGCTACTTTTCCTCTTGTCGCGGCGGCGGTGACCAGCGGCGAAGTCGTCATAAGAAATCTCGATTTCAATGACCGCCAAGGCGACAAGGATGTATTCAAGTACCTTGAAAAGATGGGAATGGACATCAAGCGCGGGTTCGACAGGACAATCGTCAAGACTGTCGGGAAATTGAAAGGCGCCGATCTGGATCTGAACTCGACTCCAGACGCTCTTCCTGCTCTCGCGGTCGCCGGCTGCTTCGCCGAAGGCGTTACCAGGCTTCTAAATGTCCCTCAGGCACGCATCAAGGAGACTGACCGTATCGCCTGCATGACCTGCGAACTTCGCAAAATGGGTGCGCAAGTCGAGGAACTTCCTGACGGAATGGTGATCAAAGGCTCGAAGCTCCGCGGAACGGAAGTCGAAAGCTATCATGACCACCGTATCGCCATGGCACTGGCGATCGCCGGACTCAACGCCGAAGGCAGGACCGTGGTCAAGAACGCCGAATCCGCAGCTGTAACCTATCCCGATTTCGTCTCCGACTTCCGGAAACTCGGCGCGAATTTTCAGACAGGATAACCAGCCGTCGCCCATAAGGGCTATGGCTTGGCAGGCAGGATTTTCAGGATTAAATATAAAATCTGTCTTAATCCAGTAATCCTGTCAAAAATGAATTTCTTTACGGAGCGCCGGCATCTTGCCGGCAATAATGTAACACAGGCTTCCAGCCCCGGCTACTTTACGCATTTTCCAGCGATGTCACATCATGTCATCTTAAGTACCAATCGAAAACGATACCAACCACAGAGTCACGGAGCAATGAGAAGACAGAGATTTGGCTTTCGTCTGCTTGACTCGAAATCAACCAGACGAAAGCCAACTTCTTTGTATTGAGGGTGAATGAAATGGAGTAAATCGTGTCCATGGAGATGAGTTCGCTGACTTTCTTGAGAACTCTACATGGTTTTCTCATAACAATTGGCTTCAAACCGGTGGGTTCGGAACGAGGACGCCGATTTGAAGCCCTCTGTGTTTGATGACTCCTTCCTCCGTGTTCCTCTGTGGTGAATCTTCATGGTTCGTCTCACGGCATGCATGTATGGGTTGAAATATATGCGTATAGTAGACAGGCTTCTAGCCTATGATTCGTCAAAGAAAGAACAGTCCTTACGGACTTGACTACAAGCAAAATTTCCTAAATGCTTGATTTATCAGCATGAAGACTTCATTATATTCATTCAACTGGAAAATGCAGGTAATACCGAGTTGCAATCTATAGGCAAGTAATATACATTATCTCCATAAATAAAAATGGGGATGGTTATGAGACCGAAGAAAGAGTTCACTGACAGACAGAAGCGGGAAGTGGAAAAGGCTCTTAAGGAAGTTAAGGGCAA
>JANYBI010000526.1 GCA_025360875.1 Lentisphaerota bacterium | reverse complement strand
CAAAAATGGCTGCATGAAAGATTTGCCGCGCTCTTACAGCGGCTAATGGATGTATTCGAAATAAAAAGCATGGCGGATCTTCGTCCGCAGTGTATATTCACGGACTGACAAGTAACTCAGAATACGGGACTCTCAAGTTAAGTTAACGGCATTGGCATGGCTCCGTCTTTGTCCGTCCCATGAGCTGGGACGATGCGGTTCTTGCCGGAACGCCGGCTACCAGCCGGCATGTATTCAATTCTGCCACCAGGTTGGTGGCGGTCCAGTCCGGAGCGCCGGCATCTTGCCGGCAACTATTTTCTTTCTTCTGCAATCCCCCTCTCGGTTATCCCCTGGAAAAACACGCTTGCTTTTACCACAACAGCCACCTATCGTAAGCCCAGCGGCAGGAAACAGCGGGGATAAATCCCCATCTCTGTGACTGATGTGGACCGCGCCGTGGTTGATGAGTGAGCGTTCATATTTAGGGAGCATAGTTATTTAAAGGATAATTGATTCCGGCAAAGGAGATATCATCATGGCAGGTTCAAAGCAGAATAATGTGGCGGAGCTGATTGTCGCATGCCTGGAGAACGAGGGAGTTGAATACGTTTTCGGCATTCCAGGCGAGGAAAACATCCGCCTCGTGGACGCTTTAAACAAATCATCGATCAGATTCATACTTTCGCGATCCGAGCAGGGAGCTTCCTTCATGGCCGACATGTACGGACGGGTAACTGGCAAGGCGGGTGTCTGCACCGCCACACTAGGTCCGGGTGCCATCAACCTACTGCTTGGCGTTGCGGACGCGCATATTGACAACACACCGCTTGTCGCCATCACCGCACAGGTTGGATTGAACCGGATATACAAGGAGACACATCAGTTTGTAGACCTTGCAGGAATGTTCAGAGGCGTGACCAAGTGGTCCGACACCGTCTTTACACCTGCATCGGTGCCTGAAATGATCCGAAGCGCCTTCAAGACAGCCCAGACGGAGAGGCCTGGCGCAGTCTTTCTTGCCGTTCCGGAAGATATCGAGGCCATGGCTGCTCCGGCAGAGGCGCGTCCTCTGCCCATCAACCGCGCATATGCCGATTCGCCGTCGCCTTCACAAGTGGCACGGGCGGCAGCGTTGCTGGATTCCGCAAAGAATCCTATCGTCCTGGCCGGACATGGGGCGGCGCGGAACAATGCGCAGGAAGCCCTTGTCCGCTTCTCCGGGAAACTGGGCATCCCTGTCGCCACGACATTCCATGGCAAAGGCGTGCTGCCGGACGACCACCGGAACGCACTCGGCGCGGCGGGGTTCATGATGCATGATTATTCCAACTTCGGATTCGACAGGGCTGACGTGATCATATGCGTCGGCTATGAACTGCAGGAGTTCCCGCCGTCGAGGATCAACCCCGGGAATGACAAGAAGATCATTCATCTGCATCGTTTTCCCGCAGCGGTGGACACGCATTACAATGTTACAGTGGGCATCCAAGGGGACATTTCCGCGTCTCTCGATGCGCTGGCGGCAAAGACTTCGCCAAAGTCCGGACTGGATGCCGGAGTCCTGTCAATCCGTTCCCTGCTCCAGGAGGAACTGGAGTGCGGACGGAACGACATGTCCTTTCCAGTAAAACCCCAGCGCCTGGTAGCGGACATCCGAACGGCAATGGGGCGTGAAGACATTGTTCTCGCCGACACCGGCGCCATAAAGATGTGGATGGCCCGCCTGTACCCCAGCTACAGTCCGAACACCTGCCTGATTTCAAACGGACTTGCGACAATGGGCTTTGCATTGCCTGGGGCGCTAGGGGCAAAGCTTGCCAGCCCCGGCCGGAAAGTGCTCGCTGTCATGGGTGATGGCAGTTTCCTGATGAACTCACAGGAGATCGAGACGGCCTTGCGCGAAAAAATCCCCTTTGTAATCCTGGTGTGGGTCGATGGCAGCTACGGCCTGATCAAATGGAAAATGGAGATGGAGCTCAAACGCCACTCAAATGTGGACTTCGGCAATCCTGATTTTGTGAAGTATGCCGAAAGTTTCGGAGCAAAGGGTTACTTCATCGAGGCGGCCGATCATTTACTGCCAACGCTCAAAAAGGCCCTGGCCGATGATACGGTATCTGTCATTGCATGTCCCGTGGATTACTCTGAAAACACAAAACTCACCGACAAGCTTGGGCACCTGACCCAGGCAATTTAAGGTCGAGAAATCGAATAAGGCGCCTTCAGGCAGCCCGTCTGCAATTTTTCAGAGGTTCCCTTTATCGTTCCTATATCTTGCCGGACTTATACCGGCAAGATTCCTGAAGACCTTTGAAAAATAGAAGATGTCCTCGAAGCCTGTCTTCTCTGCGATTTCCGCACATAACAGAGGTGTCGTCCTAAGCAGATTCTTTGCTGCGCTGATCCTGTATCCATTGATGTAGCTGACCGGGGAAAGTCCGAACTTATGTCTAAATTCCCTCTGAAAATGCCCTTTCGAGACACATGCGATCTTCGCAAGTTTTTCTATCTTCAGATTACTCCCATAGTTGGAATGTATATGATCCCGGACTCTGATGAGGCCTGATGACAATGAATCATCCGGTGTAAGGACATTAGGCGCATATGCCAGAGCCAAGAAGTTGAAAAGCTCGGATATGTTCCTGTAGAACTTGAGGAAACGCAATTCCGAGGAACTTTCTTTCAATTCAGCTATCCGTTCCAACATGCTGTGCAATTCCATATACTGGTCAAATTCGAGTTTGACTACATTGCTGGATTTTGGAATCTCCAAACCGAGATGAAGCGACAGCAGTTCCGCGAAAGATATGTCAAGATGCCGGCCCTTGGGTGAGGAATATGAAAAAGTGAATTCAGAATAACTGACAGATCCCTTTCCCAGCGGTGGAAACAAATGCCCCTCGCCCGGCGAACTCACGACTAGAAGACCTTTCTCGGCCTTCAATATCTTTCCGCCTAAGGAGAACTTCCCGTCGCTTTCGCCATATAGCACGACATGATACACGTCATGGCTATGCTCAACCGCCCGCACAGAAGATTTCCTGTGGTGCATGGCATCAATGCTTATGTGCATCGGCAGAATGTCATATAAAGTCCCCGAATGGCTTATCTGCATAGCCTGGGGCTTTTTTGACGGAAGATCGTTTTCAGTAAAAACCTGCATATATCACAATATTACA
>JANYBI010000359.1 GCA_025360875.1 Lentisphaerota bacterium | reverse complement strand
AATCCGGTCTGCTCCAGCGGCGGCCAGTGTTTTCCATTGAATGATGCATTGCCTTTGTCCGAGGCTTTCCGCCGTTTGCACTTGTCGTAGACACTCAAGTTTCCGAAACCTGTGACCCGTTTCGTATATCCGCCCGCGAGCCAGTGTATCACGTCGATGTCGTGCGCACCCTTCTGGAGAAGTAGGCTGGTCGTATATTTCCTTTCCGAATGCCAGTCGCGGAAATATGCGTCGCCACCATACGAGACAAAATGCCTGCACCATACCGCCTTGACCTCGCCGATGGCGCCATTGTCGATGAGCTCCTTCATCTTGTGCACGAACCGCATGTAGCGCATGTTGTGTCCGAGGAAGAGCTTCGTCCTGTTTTTTCTTGCAGCTTCAAGTATCCTGTCACAGCCCTTTATGGTTATGGCCATGGGCTTCTCCAGGTATACGGGAATTCCCATGTTCAGGGTGGCTATCGCCTGCTCCTCATGTAGAAATCCGGTGAAGTTACGAATACCGCATCGAGCTTCTCATTCTGCAGCATTTTCCTGTAGTCCTTATATAAGGCGACATCAGGACCGATCCTTTCTTTGAAGTTCTCGAGCGAGCTGTCCGATATGTCCGCACCGGCGACAATCTTGATGCCTTCATCCGGCCTGTGCGCCGAATACGCCAGCGTTCCTCTTCCCCATGCGCCTATCAATCCGATCTTGAAATCCTTCATTATAAAAATCCTCCCAGTATTTTTATATCCTGTAAATCCTGTTATCCTGTCTATTTCTTGAGTTTCGGCAAGCTTGCCGCAGCGACCGCCTGTCCATGTCTCTTCATCTTTTCGTCCGGAGTCCTGAAATTGATCTTTGCGGAAATTTCCGGGAATTCCATTTTCAGGACTTCCTTCGCCTTGGACATTATTATTTCTCCGCCTTCGCCGGAGCTGACCCTGCCAAGGAATAGAAGATTCCTGAGATCATAGAACTCAGAATACTGTGCGACGGCATATCCGAAGCATGTGCCTATTGTCGAATAGATCCTGCCCGCACGGGCATCTCCCTTCTTCATAAGCTCCTGCACTTCCACCAGCCTTTCAGCCAATGGAATATCGGCAGCAAAAGTAATGCCCGCTAGAGGGGCAAGCCTTCCGACAGCCTGCTGCGAAAAGTATTGGACGCCGCAGCCTCTGTCACCGGACCATTCGTCGGCAGGGGCATCGGCACGATAGTCGATCGGTGCAAATGCAAGCTCATTGAGCCAGTCGGTGATGTTACCTTCGGGAGTGACATATCCTGCGGCCATGCTCGTCCCCATCGAAATTCCCAGCACTGAATTGTCATTGAGCGACATTGAACCGGCAAGTGCCGTAACCTCGCCATCGTTCACCACCACGAACGGGACATTCCATTCCTTCTGGAGTTCAAGGAAAAGTCCCACGACATGCTTCTTGAAATCCTCCTTTGGAACTCCGCGGAACAGCGAGGCGACCCTGACCTGGTTGTCAACATAGACCCCTGCCGAACTTCCCCCGATCGCGTCGACCCTGGGCAGATGGGCGGCCGCCCTTTTCAATGTGTCATTTATCCCGGCCTTGTGCCATTCGGGATCTTTCTGGAAGTAGGGATCCCAGGGAATTTCCTCGGTGAAGACGACTTTTCCGTCGATGATTGCAGCGCATTTCCTGTCGGAACCCCCGAGATCGAAACCGATCCTGCATCCGTCGAGATTTCCTCCGAGCTGGACTGCGGTTTCGTTTTCCCCGGGCAGGTTTTCCAAGTCGCAGTATTCCACCTTCATCCTGTGCCCGTAGATCCTGTCGCCCATTATGTCATAGTCGAATTTCCTGGCGCCGTTCGCGGAATAGATCCTGTCAATCTCGACCGCCAGTTTCCTGCTTCCTGCAATCGTTATGCGCCATCCGCCCTTCATCCATAACAGGTATTTGACGAGTCTCTCCACATATTCCAGGTTGAGGGCCGAATATTCCTCGGTGTCAGGAAATATCTCCGTATGGAAGACAGACCTTGAGCCGTTGGTGCGATCCAGCGCTATTGCGATCTTCTGTGATTTTCCGGATTTTGC
>JANYBI010000499.1 GCA_025360875.1 Lentisphaerota bacterium | reverse complement strand
AAAACAAGCAATCGCAGGGTGGAAATGCCAAGGAGAAGACGGATTTTTACGGATGGGGCGTGTTATCATATCACGCACAGATGCCACGGGCGCAAGTTCCTGTTCCGGTTCCAGAAGTACCGGGATTTCTACGTCAGGCAGCTGTTTGAGATGAAGAAGCATTGCCAGTTCCGATTCAGTTCACTATCTTATGGGCATACGCATGTGAAATCATCGGATTGCTTATTTCTGTTTCTAGCACCTCTTCAGGGTGCGATTTGTTTTTCCTCTTAGTCCGGGGGTATCGCAAGACTCAACCCCCGGCTACTGTCTCTCATCCCTCCGGGATAAAGTTAGGGAAGCCCGGAAATTCGCGTATTGAGGCTGTAAAAAATGCGTATAGTAGATAGCAACTAAACGTCGGGTTAAAACCCGCCATACTGTCAAGAACAAACAGCCTCATTTTAATTAATAACTGGTCGGTGTCTATCATCATGAATGCCAGCTTGCTATCTTATTCCGGGATGGGTACGTAAATCATTCAAATCAACAAGAATAAAAACGCGCAATGAATTGCGCTACTACGAACAAGAATTGTGTGTTCTCGATAATGTACCACAGGCGTCCTGCCTGTGGTTCTTCTCTGCCGCCGCCAGAGAGGGCCAGTCTCATCGGGACTTGGCCTACGCGACGGATATGAATTTCAAAGGTTCTCTTGATAATTTATCCTGTTCCATTTATAGTAACGGATTATGAACAGCAAAATCATTGTCATTTTTATATTGCTTCTCTCGTTCCTGTCTTCGAACAACTCATATTCCGCCTCGACATTCTCGCTCAAGAACCTTTCCGAGCAGGGACTCAAGATATACAACGAGAAAATGGGTTCATATCCCGTGATGGACACAGCCAAGTTCGAAGCGGATGCCGAAGAGAAATTCCAGTTGTACAAGGAGGGCGATGAAGTTACTCTTGACTACAAGAGAAATGTGGCAAAGGGTAAATTCTATAGTTTTGACGGTCAATATATCAAGATCGGGTCGTCAAATGTCCCTGTGATCGATGTTGATTCCATGACTCTTTCCAAATTCTCAAAGGAGGAGAACAAGAAACTCCGCGTCCAGATGGTCAAGCTGTGCAAGGAGACATATAATATAAAGAGGATGGAATTCAGGGAGAAGCTCATCGAAGAACTGATTTTCCAGTATCCAGCCATAAATGATGTTGAAATAAGCAGGCTTTTCAAAAGTATTGCCAGCCAGGACGACAGGGCTAAATATACAGAAGCCTTCAAGTCGCTCTACGAGTCTTCTTTGCCTCTGAAGGTGAAGGTCGTCCGCGAGGATTTTATCAAGCAGCTTTGCGAGGATTTCCTCAATAAGAATCCCGGTCTGGCTATCGATGATGGAGTCTTCATCCTCAAGGCTGAAAAAGAGGCTATGGAGAAGAAGGCCAAGGAGCTGGAGGAGAAAAGGGTGGCCAGACTCAGCGAAAGGTTGCTCAGCCCGAGGGCTGCGACTCCCTATTTCGATCCTGATGGCGGAATATTCGTGCCCAGCAAACCTCTGAAGATAATGTGCGCCACCGAAGATGCCGAAATACACTATACATTTGATGGCTCTGAACCTGACGAGGCCTCCCCGGTATACAAGGAACCGATAAACATGCCAAACGCGGCAAGAGTCAAGGCGAAGGCCTTCCATGTTGAATTCAACGACAGCGACACCGCCGAAACAGGACCTTGGGCAGGCGGGTTGTACGCCTCCTATTTCGAATGGATGACCTTCCGGGGCAAGACCATTGAAAAGGTTGATTCTTGTCTTAATTTTGACTGGGGCGCAAAAGCACCTAATGCTGGATTGCCAGCCGACTATATTTCAATGCTCTGGGCCGGACAGCTACTGCCGAAGACAACTGAAACTTATACCATATATGTCACATGTGACGACGGTGCCAGGGTCTGGCTCGGTGACCGTCTCCTCATTGATGCATGGAAGGAGCAGGCACCTACCGACTACGAGGCGACGATCCCGCTTGAAGCCGGAAAGAAATATGACATCAAGGTGGCCCTGACGGAAGTCGGTGGCCTGGTCTGCATAAAACTGCAGTGGAGCAATCCTAAGCTCGCAAAACAGATAATCCCCCAGGACTGCTTCATGCCAGAGGGGAAATACGTAAATGAACTCAAGGCTTGGAACAAGTTTGAAATGAGAAACGGTGTTGCCGATTATATAAACCGCACAAAGCAGAAAAATCCGGGAAGCTACATGGACAACTACAAGCTTCCAATCAGCGGCGGGCAGCAGCGCTGGGACAAGATGGGTATAAAATAACAGGTTGACCTCATGGACGAAAATACTAAAAAATCACTGGTTGTCGCTGCGGTAATAGCATTTATACTGCTCTTCATCGTAATCATTGCAATCCTATTTTTCGGAATGAGGAAACCTCAGGCACAGGCTGTTGCCGCACCGTCAGCCACCACTTCCGTTTCCACACCGAAGGCTGCGCCGAAAGTGCAGGAATCCGAGTTCGTCGAGAAAGTTGAAAACTTTGACTCTGGCGAGCTTAAGGCGAAATATACCGTGTATCGCGCAAAGCCTGACATAAGGCACAAAGCATATAAGGAATATTACAAGAGCGGTAAAATCAAGATTGAATACACCTACAAGGACAATCTGATAGACAGTCCGTACGACTACTATTATGAGAATGGTACCAAAGCCATGGAAGGCATGATCAAGAACGGAGTCAGGGAAGGCGCGTTCACTGAAAACCATCCCGATGGCAAAAAGAAATTGACATACTCCTTCAAGGGCGGAAAGCTTGATGGCAAATGGACTGAATATTTTGACGATGACAAATCGACTGTAATGACAGAAAAGAACTATTTTGCGGGCGAACTTGCGGGAAGCTATAAATATTACTCTGCCGACGGCAAGATAAAACTGTCGAAGGATTATCCAGTTCCAGAAGGCATGGTGCCGACCGCAGCGGACAAACCCGGAACTCCTCCGGCTCCCACCCAGACAACTGGCGCAGCTCCAGTTCCTCCGGGAGCAAAACCGCCTGCGCCAACACCTGGGAAACCTATGCCACCACCGACAATGCCACCGGGTACAAATCCCAAAATGCCTATGCCTCCGCCAGGATTCGCACCACCTGGTGGAGTTCCGCCTAAACCGCCACCAAAGTGATGTCGGTCTGAAGTTCAGCCTTCATCAAATGAATATTATGCAAATCCTAAGGTAATTTACTGAATTTTGCGGTTGATAAAGCAAAATTCAGGTTGCTGCGTGCGTGAAGTAAAGTTAAGTTTCAATCCTGTTCCTTCTGGTGAATCCTAATCCTGCCAGGCTCGACAATCCACAAGTCCGATGCAAAAGGATTGCTTTCAAGCGCCGACAATGCCTGCCTTATCAAAATTTCAAGAGTTCTCAAGGATGGATTATGCGGTAGTCTTATTATGATTATACCCGCACACTGTGATGTCGGAAAACGAATAGGATTGGCAAAGTCAAGATCAAATGTTATCAGACATCGATTCTCCTGACAACAGGCTAGGAATATTTTCTCGTCATCTGCTCCGGTCAATCTCTCATCGAGGACAGTTTCCACATCATGTCCGGCAAGCCTGAACAAATCCTTTGTGCGCGAACCAAGATTCTCGTCGAGCTTGAACTTCATGACACAGCTTCCGTAGGGATGTCGACATATCTTTCACGGGACATTTCAGCACCAAAGGCAATGGCCGCGAAAATATCATCTCTGGAGAGCTGCGGATATTCTTTTAACAGATCCTCGATCGTCATTCCATCAGCCAGGAGATCCAATAGCATGGAAACCCATATCCGGGTACCCTTGACACAAGGTTTTCCAAAACAAACATTGGGATTTACTGCTATCCTGTTCAATAAAGCTTTCATGCTAAAAATCCTTACTTTGATCTTAAGTAAGATACAGCCAAAGATGTTTTTTTCAAGTCTCATCACGTTCCTGTTGCCTGCTCCATAAGCATGCTTAGGTTATAAATTTCGTTTCGAAATTTATTTTCCGAAGAGAGTCATGGCCGTGGCGCGCGTAATCTCAAGATTGATAAGATCCCCTATCTTAATTCCTGGAAGAGGCTCAAAGACCACAACCTTGTTTGAACTTGAACGGCCGCACCATCTTTCGGAATTTCGTTTGCTTACGCCTTCCACCAGGACTTCGATGGTCGAACCGACAAGGGCCTTGTTGTGCCTTCCAGTGGTTTCATCAAGCGCTGCTAGCAGGATCTGGTTACGCTCATCTTTCACGGCCTGGGGCACGTCGTCTTTCATCTCCGCCGCCTTGGTTCCGCTCCGCGGTGAATACTTGAAGATGTAGGCGTTGTCATATCCGACTTCACGCATCACGCGCCTGGTCTCGTTGAAATCCGATTCCGTCTCAGTAGGAAAGCCGACGATGATGTCACTTGAGAATGTCATTCCGGGAATCTTCTCCTTCAGCGAATCCACAATTGAAAGATATTTCTTTGCCGTATAATGCCGGTTCATTAGCTCAAGTATCCTGTCAGAGCCTGACTGCATGGGAAGATGGAGATTCTTGCAGACTTTCGGGAGTGACGCCATGGCATCAATGAGCTTCTGGTTGAAATACTGCGGGTGCGGGGAAGTGAAGCGTATGCGGAGAAGGCCATCTAATCCGCTTAGGGTCTGAAGCAGTTCGGCAAACGGGGATTCCTCTGTCGGCTGCCCCCTGCCCTCAAGTCCGTATGCGGCAATGTTCTGTCCCAGCAGCACTATCTCCTTTATTCCGGCATTGACAAGCATGTTTGCTTCTTCGAGTATTTCCTTCTTATCCCTGCTCCGTTCGCGTCCTCTCACATATGGGACGATGCAATAGCTGCAGAAACGGTTGCAGCCGCGCATCACCGAGATGAAGGCCGATATCTGGTTCTTGGAATTAAGATGTCCAGAGAGGTTTTCTATAATCTCCGAATCGGCATCTACCGCGACAATATGTTTCCTCTTGAGGATGGTTGACTCGACTATTTCTGGAAGCTTATGGAACTGGTCCGTGCCCGCGACGAAATCAACATGCGGGATTTTTTCGATTATCTGCTCCTTCATCCTCTGCGCCATGCATCCCAGGACGCCTATGATGATGTCGGGCTTCTGTTTTTTAAGCTTTATGAGGATTCCCAGTTTTCCGAGCGCCTTCCTTTCGGCCTGATCCCTGACGCTGCATGTGTTGAACATGAGGATATCGGCATTGTTCTCATCCTGTACCATCTCGTGTCCTGAAGCCGCAAGAGCCGATGCCGCCGCCTCCGAATCACGTTCGTTCATCTGGCATCCATATGTCTTAATATAAAATTTCATATCAGTTTCCGTATTGAAAAAGTATCATCATTAAAGTAAATTTGAGTTTCGGTTAGAAGATATATCTCTTTCCTGTAAAATAAACTTTGCAGGATCGATTATGAACATTTTTCATGCAAAGGGGGCGTTTTGGAAGC
>JANYBI010000496.1 GCA_025360875.1 Lentisphaerota bacterium | reverse complement strand
CCCTTGGTCCGGACGCCACCGGTCTTGGCCAGGTTTTCTGGTACACGGTGGAAGGGGAGGGCTTCAACCTGCAGGAACTCCGTTCGACGCAGGACTGGTACATACGCTACGCCCTGCAGTCGGTCGAAGGTGTGAGCGAGGTCGCATCCATAGGCGGCTATGTGAAGGAATACCAGGTAGATGTCGATCCTTCGGCGATGAGGGCGTATGAGGTGACTCTCCCCGAGGTGTTCGAGTCGATCCGCAAGTCGAACATCGATGTCGGAGCCGAGACGATCGAAAATAATGGCATCGAATACATCATCCGCGGAAAAGGGTTCATAAAATCCATCAATGACATTGAACAGGTGCTGGTCAAGGCCAACAACAAGGTACCCGTATTCATCAGGAACATCGCGAAGGTGCATCTCGGACCCGCACTGAGGCGCGGAATCCTCGACAAGGAAGGAGCTGAGGCGGTCGGAGGGGTTGTGATTGTCCGCTACGGTGAGAATCCGCTTGTCACGATACAGCGCGTGAAGGATAAGATCAGGCAGATCCAGCCCGGACTCCCGCGCAAGACACTTGCCGACGGGCGGAGTTCGCAGATGGGCATAGTGCCATTCTATGATCGTACCGGACTGATACAGGAGACGCTGGGTACGCTCAAGGATGCTCTTGTCGAGGAAATACTGATCTGCTGTTTTGTAGTGTTCATGCTGCTCACGCATTTCCGATCGAACCTGATGATCTCGATGAATATCCCCCTTGCGGTGCTTGTCACTTTCATACTGATGGCCCTGTTCAAGGTCGATTCCAACCTGATGAGCCTGGGAGGTATCGCGATAGCCATAGGCGTGATGGTCGACATGGGCATTGTGCTGTCTGAAAATATTGTGCGGCATTTCAGCATCGCCAGGCCCGACGAGGATCCTCTGGAGGTCATTTACCGTGCGACATGCGAGGTTTCCGGGGCGATAACAACCGCGGTCCTCACGACCATGATATCCTTCCTTCCGGTATTTGCGCTGACCGGCGCCGAAGGGAAGCTGTTCAAGCCTCTCGCATACACGAAGACATTTGCGATGTTCGCATCGATCTTTGTGGCGCTGATAGTTCTTCCAGCCCTGGCGCACGTCCTCATGAAGAAACGCAGGACCAGTGAGAGGATCAAGGCTGCCGCCTATATGGGGCTCATTGCCATCGGAATAGTTTCCGGGATACTCTGGCATTTCTGGATAGGGATCCCGCTGATACTGGGCGGAGCGATACTGATGGCCGAACCGCACGTGCCGGAAGCCTGGAAGAACTGGTTCGCGCATTCCATCTCGTGGATGGCCGCATTGTTCGTGCTGGCGCTGCTGACGATGCACTGGATGCCTCTTGGACTCAGCACGAGCATGACTAAGAACCTGATCTTCGTCTTCGGCGTGAACCTGGCGTGGACTTCGGTCCGCGTGATCGTCATAAACTGGTATCCCGAGCTTCTTGGTTGTTTCCTGAAATACAAATGGCGGTTCCTGTCAATTCCGATGGCCATGCTTGTTTTCGGACTGACGGTCTGGATCGGATTTGAGGGAGCTTTCGGATGGATTCCAAGATCATTGTTCCATATCGGGATCCCGGAAAAATCAGTTCATGAAAATGTGGCATGGTCGTATCTGCACCACAAGTTTCCGGGAATGGGCCGCGAGTTCATGCCGACACTTGATGAAGGATCATTCCTTTTCATGCCGTCGATAATGCCGCATGCAGGCATCAGCGAGGCTCTCGACATAGTCCAGAAGCAGGACAGGGCGATCCGCGCGATTCCCGAAATCGAGACCGTGGTCGGAAAGATAGGACGTGCGGAAACGGCGATTGATCCTGCGCCAATCTCGATGATCGAGACCCTCATCACCTATAAGCCGGAATACGGTCCGCCGGATCCGAAGACCGGGGAACGCAAACGGTTCTGGCGCGACAATATCAGGACAACTGATGACATTTGGAAGGAGATCATCGATGCGGCGACTGTTCCCGGGTGCACTTCGGCTCCGAAGCTCCAGCCCATAGCCGCGCGTCTTGTAATGCTCCAGTCTGGAATGCGCGCCCCGATGGGTGTGAAGATTTATGGCAATTCCCTTGCTGAGATCGAAAAGACGGGATTCAAGATTGCCGAGATCCTCAAACAGGCTCCGGGCGTCAGTCCGGAAACCGTCCAGCCTGACCGCGTCATAGGCAAACCATATCTTGAGATCGACATCGACCGCGAGAAGATAGCGAGATACCAGCTCAACATAAAGGATGTCCAGGACGTGCTCGAGGTCGCTGTCGGCGGAATCCGCGCCACTACGACCGTTGAAGGGCGCGAACGCTATCCTGTGCGCGTCCGCTATGAACGTGAACTCCGCGATTCTCCGGAGGCTCTCGGTTCAATCATAGTGCCTTCGCCTGAAGGGATACAGATTCCCCTTTCACAGCTGGCCACGATAAGATATGTCCCCGGCCCGCAGGAGATAAAGAGCGAGGATACATTCCTCGTATCATATGTCCTCTTCGACAAGCTTCCAGGCTTTGCCGAAGTCGATGTCGTCGAGTCAGCGCAGAAACTGCTTGATGCGAAGCAAAAGAGCGGCGAGCTCCAGTTCCCGTCCGGGACAAATGCGAAATTCGCAGGAAATTACGAGAACCAGGTGAATTTCCAGAAGCAGTTCGTTGTCATACTCCCGATCTGCCTCCTCCTGATTTTCCTGCTGATATATTTCCTTTTCAGGAATACGGTGATCACGACCCTGATCTTTGGTCAGATAGCTGTGGCCTGGGCTTCGGGGTTCATCGGCCTATGGCTCGCCGCGCAGCCGTGGTTCCTGGACTTCGCGGTGTTCGGGCACAACCTGAGGACGGTTTTCCATCTGCAGGAATATAACCTGAGTGTTGCAGTATGGGTTGGATTCATCGCCTTGTTCGGAATCGCATGCGACGACGCGCTGATCATAACCAGCTATCTCGAGCAGATGTTCAGGGCGAAGAGGGCCTCGGATGTGGAGGAGATCCGCAGGATGGTGGTGGAAGGTGGTAGGAAACGGGTGCGCCCCTGCCTCATGACAACTGCGACTACCGTGCTTGCGCTTCTGCCGATCCTCACCTCCACCGGCAAGGGCGCGGACATAATGATCCCGATGGCTCTGCCGATCTTCTTCGGAATGACCCTCGAACTGATAACCGTCTTCATCACTCCCGTCCTATACTGCATGTACAGGGAATACAGGCTGGGCAGGGATGAAGCCGTCAGTAATCTGAAGTCAGACTGGAATGGCGCTAAGATAAGACACAACTAAAGTTGTGA
>JANYBI010000492.1 GCA_025360875.1 Lentisphaerota bacterium | reverse complement strand
TCGCCCCTGAAAACCACGGCCGGTTCGAAATCCGCCACAAGCCCGCCAAAAAAGGCCGTCTCCTGTATACTCTGGAATACGTCGGACAGGACAGTGTTGCGCAGAACAACCGCGTCACCTTCGCCGTGGATGTAGTCGAGGAAAAAATCAACGTCCTGATGATCGAGGCGTTTCCGCGCTACGAATTCAAGATCCTGAAAAGCGTGCTCGAAGTCGATCCGCTGGTCAACCTGGTGACGCTCTGCCATCTGCCGGGCGGCGGCGTCTACGTGCAGGGCGAACCGCTGCACAAGAATCCGGAACAGGGCATCATCGCCTCGCAGGCGGAACTGTTCAAATATGACGTGGTCATTCTCCGGGATGTGTCCCGGAACTATTTCCGTGCGGGAGGCGACACTTCCGAGAGCCGGCTCCAGAACCTGGTCGAGTTTGTTGTCAAGCGTGGTGGCGGGCTGATGGTGTTCGGAGGCCAGGATGTCTTCCGGGCCGGCGGCTACGAGACCAGCTGCCTGACCCAGGTGTTGCCTTTCGATCTGGGCAACGCCGTCGGCGGACCGCCGCAGTTCGACGGACTGTTCTTCGTCAATATTCCCAAACCGGCCTACGAGCATCCCATACTCAGGCTGCTGACCGACAGCGCGGCCAATGTCGAACGTCTGAACAGCCTGCGCCAGCTTGACGGCTGCAACAATGTCGGATTGCTGAAACCTATGGCGACCCCGCTGATGACGCGGGCTCTGGAGCTCACGGATGCAGGAGGGAAAAAGCGCGAGGTGACAGTGCCGGTCATGGCCTGCATGTCGGTTGGCGACGGCAAAGTGCTGGCCGCGTCCGTGGATACGCTATGGCGCTGGCAGCTGCAAGCTGAATTTGACGATCCGCCTTTGACCATGCTGCTGGCAAATGCGACCCGCTATCTGGCGCCTCCTCCGGGCAACAAGCCGGAAAATCCGAACGTCAGCTTCGAGAATGCCACACCGCAGGTGGGACAGGACATGCTCCTTGCCACGGTTCTCAAGGACCGCAATTTCGATCCGATACGCAACGCGGAGATGGAGGTGACCGTGACCCGTCCCGATGGCGGCACGCAGCATCTTTATCCGCGCGATCTGCCTGAGGAACCGGGCTACTACGAATACCGTGTCCGTCTTGATCAGCCCGGCACATATAAAGTATTGGCAAAGCATGGTAAGTTCGAATCGCAGCGCGAATTCGTGGCAGGCGCGGCTGCAGGTGAATTTGCAGATCTTTCGCCGGACAAGGCGGGCATGGAGAAACTTGTGAAGGCGGCGGATGGCGAGCTCGTGGCAGATCTTCCGGTCTGGATGGCCAAGACCGGTATCCGTCCGATCCTGCGGCCGGCGGAATGCGATCTGGAAGTCTGGAACAGTCCGCTGATCCTGCTGTTGTTCATCCTGCTGGTGTGTGCGGACTGCTATATCCGCAAGCGCGCCGGGCTGGCGTAAGGAAATTGAAAAAAATGCAAAAGACCAAGCAGACATTTGAAGAAAGATTCCGGCAGTTCTCCGCTGTCAGGCGCGGCATCATGAATGCCACGCTGGGCTACGGTCTGGGCACCGTGGCGCTGGCGGCCGGTATCGCTTCTCTCCTGCTGCTTACAGGCTGGATACCGAATCTCTACGTCAATGCCGTATTGTTTGCGATCTTCGCAATCGGCATGCTCGGGCTGCTGACAGCATATCTCATAAAACGTCGCCGATTCCGTTCCTGTCTCGAGGAGGCGTTCATCATGGAAGAGCTGGCTGGACGGCTCAACAGCCGTCTTATCAGCGCATGGGATTTCCAGCGGCAGGGACTTGATGCGCCGCTGGCACAGGTCGTAATTGAACGCGCTGCAGCAGATCTGCAGATGCCTTTCGAGGAAAAGCTGGACCGTGCCGCACGCAATCTCCGCCGCCGCCGTTTTTTCGCCGTCCTTGCGATCTTCGCAATCCTCGGTTGCCTGCCATGGTTCTCTTTTTCACGTTTATACCAGAACGCCACGCGCACCTGGCTGACGCTGGGTGACACCTTGTTCCCGGTCGCCTACACTTTGCAGCCGGCGCCAGGCAGGCATATCAACAAACTCGGTGCCAAAGTGGACGTCAAGTTCCGCCTTGCGAAAAAAGTTTATGACAACGTCACGTTCGTGATCGTGCAGGGAGATCGCGTTGAACGGAAGGAAGTCCGGCTGGGGACGGACAACCAGGGTTCGTACAGCATCACCAGCGCCGCCGAAGCGGAATACACGGTACATGTGGAGTTTGGCCGCCGCCGGACCGGCGATGTCAATTTGGTTTTCGCCACTCTGCCGGAACTTGTCAATATGCAGACGGAACTGATTTATCCTGTTTACACCCGGATGCTGCCACGCACACTGGAAGGCGTGCAGGCACGGCTCCTGGCGCTGTCAGGCAGCCGCATCACCATGGGTTTCACGTTCACCAAGACCATTGACAGCGCCAACATCACATGGGATGACGGCGAGATCCTGCCGCTGGACGTTGTCGGCCGCTTCGCCTCCACCACCATCATGCACACCAAACAGCGCCGTGCCAGCCTGCAGGTGACCGACAAGTTCGGGTTCGGCCTGGAGTTTCCTACGGCGATCGACTTCGACCTGCAGCTCGACGAAAAACCGCGACTGTACATGCCAAAGCATCTCAAGGACGACATGCCGATGCTGGCGAAGGAGCTGGCGGATTTCGGTTTTGGAGTCCGTGCCGACGACGACTTTGGAATTACAAAGTGCGTGTTGAAATGGCAGAAGAGCACGGTCGAAAATCCCGGCCAGATCCTGGAGCGCGGCGAGATCGAACGGCTTGTGTCACCGCCGCAGCGCAAGGCCGTGATCGCATACGAAAAAGTTTTCACCGGCATGAACATCCAGCCGGGCGACAAGCTGACCTTCTCGGTTGACGCCTATGACAACTGCATGCCTGACAAGCAGGTGACGCACTCGCGGCCGGCATCGCTGTTTATTTTCCGCGAGGCGCTTGACGGACTGACCATCAAGGAACTCGGGTTCGGTGCGGGAGACGCGGCGCAGCAGGGACGCATCGCAAAGGCCCAGCGCGCGACTTCCGTCCGCGAACCGGAAATACAGCAGTTGCGTGAGAAGGTCCGGAACGAATTCGAAGCGTCGGTGAACAGTTCGACGCGGGCTCCGACAGTACGCGGCGAGTTCGGATCCGCGGCGCGGGATTATTTCAAGCTGCTCTCCGGCGTCACGCTGAAAGATGAAAAAGCAGGAAGTGAGAACAAGAAATGAAAGTGAAACAGTTGAAACTTTGTACGATGTGGCTGGCATTGGCGGCCTTCTTATGCGGAGCTGTCTGGCTGCTTGCCGCTGAAAAGGCTGCACCGCCACCCGCAGCCGCCGAAGGCGCGAAGCCCACAGATCCCGCGGAACAGCGGATCACCGTGAAGCTGGTCACCGACTTTGACAGCGGCAAACTGGTCAGCGACGTCGAGGAGTTCCGTCCCATCACTGAGACGACTTTTGGCAAGGAAGGCAGTTTCACTTTGACCCTTGGCGAGGAAGCGATCCTCTGGGTGCGAAATGCGCACGTTGACGGCAAGTTCTTCTTCGAGCGCTACTACCAGGGCAAGTACATCGGCCGCCAGTCGCAGCTTGAAATTACGCTGAAGGAACTCGGACCCGGTGAACACCTGCTGCAGCCCGGCAACCACAAGTTCGCGGTGGACGATGCAGGCAGGATCACGTCCGCCGATCCTGATATGCGCGTTGTGGAAAATACGCTGATGCTGAGACTGCACCGCGTCACGGTCTACTCGGTGGACGGCGCACGGACCGGACCGCCGGAGTTCCGCAAGCTGGCGGCTGACATCGGACTTTTCGCGCTCAATCCCGAGGCCAAACTTGATCCTGCAAAGCTTCCGGATCCGCGGCACAGTTTCGACCCGCTGCTCCATTCCCGTACCATCAAGGACGCGCCGCCGCCACCGCCGTTGTCGAGTGTGCTGAGCGACCAGAAGAAATTTTTTCCGCTACATGTCTGGCTGCCCGCCAACCAGGCTGGCAACGGATATGTGCTGTATCCCAGCTGGCAGGCATTTCATCTCACTCCCGAAGGCAAGATAGACTTGAAAGGTTCCGCCGCGCCTGCCGTTGCTGGCGTAACTGCCGAGGCGGATTCGATCGTGCTGCCGTACCGGAAGTTCACAGGTATAATCACCGCGGGCTCGCGCCTTTCGGCCGGTGTCGCCGGCGAAGCCATCAAACCGCCAAGACCGAACCAGGGACCGCAGCAGCTCCAGCTCGGTGCGACGCTGGAGTCGCTCAAGTTCCGGGCCGGCGTCGGCACGCCGCCGGAGGATTTCTTCCTGCGCGTGGACAACGATTTCAGTCACCGGCCGTTCAAGTCGTTCGTTGCGGACAACTCCACCGACGATCCGGCAGCAGTCAGGCTCATGGCGGTGGAATGGGATGCGCCGGTGTTCACGCGTGGCGCTGATTCGGCGATATCGTTGCGCATCCTTGAGACGACAGGAAAGGAAACATTGAAAAATCCCGAAGCCCGTCTGGACGTATCCGTCTATTTCCCGTCCCTGCCAAGCTACAGGCTGTGGAAACCGGTGCAGGTACTGGGCTGGCAGAACGGACGCGAGGACGGAGTCCTGCGTTTCAAGGCTCCGGACCAGGCGCCGGGTTTCTGCGTAATTCGCGTGCAGGTATTTGAAAAAGGCGACACCCGTTCCTCAAGCGCGCTTGCCGCCGAGATTGAAACCTACATCTCCGAGCCCGGTCAGCAGGGAACTGCCAGCGTGGTTTCTCAGAAAGCGCGCACCGCCTTTGTCGCCGGCGAAACAATTGCGCTGCAGGTGGTGTTCCGTTCGGCCAAGCCACGGCCTGCCGGAGCCCGCACTGTCGTGCTAAAGAGTCCGGACGGACATGAAGAAAAGCTCACTGTCCAGGACAGCGGTGGCGAGTGGGTGTCATGTCCCATAATCCTCAAGGGCGAGCAGACGCGCCAGATGCAGTCCGGACGCTACACGCTTGACATTCGCGATCTGCCGCAGGGCATTGTGGCGGCGCCGTTCATCTTTGATCTCGCCAGCCGCGACAAGACCAGTCTTTTCACCATCGTCAAACCATCCAAATACACGAAGCCGATGAATGCGCTGGAAACCAGCCATCTGCAGGATGAGCCGGTGGATCTGGACCGCGCCGTGGACACACTTGCGGAAATGGGCTACAACCGCATGGACCTCATGACATATGTGACCAACCATCATCTGCGCGCCTACACTTGGCGCGAGGAACTGTCCTCCAGCGATCCGCGCCTGCCTGCGCCTGACAGCGTCTACACTCCGACGCCGCGCGACCAGATACTCAACGCCTGTGTCCGCGAGCAGCTCCAGTTTTCAGATGTCTGGCTCACATACAACGATTTCTATCTGCCGCGCTACATCGATCCCTACATCAGCGCGTGTGAACGCTGGCTCGGTCGCGAAGTCCAGGCGATGAGGCATTCTCCGGCCTGGGACGGCACGATGCTCTACGATGAAATGTACAACAATGCGGCAGTCGCCATCGTGCCCTCGCATCCGGTCCTCTTCGGCAGGATCCGTGCGAAGCTCGCAACCGACGTCATCGGCAAATCACCGTCCCAGATCGAGGGCGGCTTCTCCAAATATCTCCAGCGGCCACGCGACCAGCGCGACCCGGAAGTGCTGCAGACCATGCTGAAGTACCGCAACTGGGAACAGCACGGCTGGGGTGATTTCATATCACGCGTCGTCAAGGCCGGAAAATCCATCGCACCGCAGGCGCGCTTCGGCACATATCACCGGACCTGGCTCACGCCCGGCTCAAACGACGACAGCTACAACGGCTATCCGCCGGATCTCTTCAAGAACCTGGACATTGTCTCGCACGTCCACTACGCCGACAACAGCACCTGCTGGGTCAGCATACCGCTGCTGGCGCAGGCGTTGACCCGCAACGACGGAAAGCTCATGTATATCAACATGCCGCTCACTCATGAGTTCCGCACCGAATGGGACGGACAGTACCAGCGGCAAATGGCGTTTGCAATGCTGGCGCAGGGAGTTACCGGCATCTCGCAGTGGGGCCTGCCGCTGAGCTTCGATGACGGCGCAAATGACGGCACTCTCAGGAGCCGCGAAACAACGCGCCACCTCAACCGCGGGATCCTGCAGCCGTTCGGCGAAGTCATTTCACGCAGCCGCGACGCCTACCGCAAGATCGGAATTGTCAGCACCGTGAACCAGCATAGCCTCAGCCAGTTCAAGGAACTGCCGGTTGCATCGCAGACCGAAGGACTCTGGATCGCCTGTTGGCGGCTCGGTTATCCGGCCGTCTTCCTGCGCGAGGATGATTTTGACCGCAAGCTCGAAGGCTACTCGGTGATCTTCGTACCCGGCATCCGTTTCGCCGGTGAGCTGGACGAAAAGATTGAGAAGCGTCTGCGCGAAGCTCAGGCCGCCGGTACCCGCGTCGTTGTCGAACAGGGCAGCACCTTCGAGATGCCGGGCGTCACCCGCATGGAGGACGAACCGCTGACCAGCTATTTCCTCGGCAATTATTTCCCGACGTGGTACGATGACGAACTCAAGAAAGTCTACGAAAAATCCCAGCCGATCACCGACCACCTGAAAGTCAAGTTCGCCGAGTGGGATGTCGAACCTTCCGCGCGCGGCGATTTCAAGGTCGGCCCGAACTGGCGCACCGGTGGCGATATCAATTATCTTGTGATGGCGAACTTCGATGATCCGGACTATCAGCACGCCGTGAAACAGCAGATGGCAAAGCCGGTACAGGTCGCGTTGCAGGTCCCGGGTCATTACGGCAATGTCGCCTATGATCTGCTGGCCGCGGCGGAGACTCCTGTCACTGTCGGCAAGGACGCCAAGGGTCGGCCGGAGAACACTGTCACCGCCGACATGCGCCGTATGCAGGGCGCGCTGCTTGCGTTTTTGCCAGAGCATCCGGCAAAGCTGAAGATCACATATCGGACAGTTACAGCTCCGTCCATGTTGCATCTCGAAGGCCAGCTAATCGGCGATTCCGGCAAAGTCATAAATGGCATCTTCCCTGTTCGCATCGAGTTTGATCCGGGTCCCGGAGTACGGGTCTTCCACCGCGTGCTTGGTGCGGATTCCGCAGTGGATCTTGATCTGCCGCTTGGTGCGACTGAACGCACCTGCAACGTAAACATCCGCGAAACCATTTCCGGAAAGACTGCGACTTTCGCAATAAAGCTCCCGGCGTTGACCGGTGGCGTGATGGCCGTTGTTCCGCCTACGAGCGTTTCAGTACCGTATCCTGACGAAGTCCGGAGTTTCATGACCGGCAACAAGAAGGTCACCATCATTCCGGCACCAGCGATCAAGGATGCCGCCACCGTGGCACAGGAACTCGCCAGAAGGCTCAAGGAAAAAGGTATTGACGCCCAGATCGTTGAAGAAAAGCGCGCCTTCCATCTGCCGAACGGCAATCCCGAGCAGGAAGATCCGCTGATGGACGGATTCCACAGCTGGCGTTACGGCCAGGAAATAATCGGTCCGGCAACTGTGGTCGACAGTCCTGCAATCCTGCTGGGCGGGCGAAACTCCTCTTTCCTGATGGACACTCTGGCGACCTATGGCTTCCTTCCGGAACCGCCAATTGGAGGTCCGGGGCTTGCGGTGCGTCCATCAGTGCAGGTTGCACATAAGAGCCTGCATTTTGCGTATGACACTCTCTGTCTGATCGCCAATGACGGCGATGGCCTGCGCCGTTGTGTTGACCAGCTTTTCACGGATCTGCCTGCCGTTGCGAATATCGCAAAACCGGCGTACGGTGCGCCAGTGACAGTCCAGAGCGCCGACGCGCCGCCCGCTGCCACGCCACCTGCCAGCGCCTATTCCACCAACGAGCTGGTCAAGGATCTGCAGTTTGACAAGGCCGGCAACGCCTACGTGATTACCTGGGGACACGGCAAAAACCTTTACTCCATAGCGCCTGATGGCAAGCTGCGGTTCAGCCTGTTCCTTCCGGAAATGGGTGCCAACCGCCTCCAGGTCGGCGATGACCGTGTCTTGGTGCATACTTCGGCTGGTGCACGTGTCTACCAGATTGCGCTCGACGGCAAACCGATTTCACAGGTCAGGCTCAACCGCGATCCCGGCACGATCTGGGATGACGAATATGAACTGGCGCAGACAGATTTCGAGTATCTGCCGGACCGCAGGCAGATACTGCATAACTCCGACGATCGCATGCGGCTCCTGGACACCGATGCCAATGTCGTTGCGGAATGGACCGGCGAAGCTTTCACCGATAAGGATGTTTCCGACGAGGTCATGCACAGGGAAACTGGACAGTACCTGCTCAGTCCGGACCGCAAGGTGCTGGCGCAGATCGAGGTCAGCCACTATTTCACTTCCGATGGAGACAAGAAGGATGTCAAGGTATTCGACGGCCATCTGGTCCTGCGCGACTTCACCGGAAAACTTCTCTACGAATATAAGAACATTGACAACGGCAAGGAGATCACCGCACGCATGGCCTGGCCGGAAGGCGCGCCTGGACCGGTGGTCTACGTGAAGCACGAACGTCTTGCTTTCGATGGGCAATTGAAATTGTTGTCGCGGACACCATGCGACGCCGGCGAATACAGTCTGGGCGACGACCGCCGCCTGGTGCGCGACGGACGCATGCTTGCCTATTACGACACGCCTACACATGTCCAATGCAATGTCGGTCCGTTCGAGATCATGCCGACACTGGTGGAACTGAGTGCCGACCGGCAGATGCTGGCGTTCATGGATGAATATGGACAGGTGTCCGTCTTCAGGACTGCTGACGGTAGCGCAGTAAGCCGTTTCCCGGTGCAGGAACTTGGCCGCATCCTGCGTTTCAGTCCGGATGGCAAACGTATCTGGATTGGCGGCATGCGCGGCACAGTCTATGTCTATGAACTCGACGGCAAGCCTGTAACATATACGGCGCTGGCTCCGGCAAACGATATTCTTGGCAAGCCGCTGGCTCTCTTCGACGCAACGATTCCTGATCTTACGCCGAAGCTGTGGCCGGTCAGTACCGACAAGCCCGGAGAGATTGAAGGAATGCTGAGCCTGAGCGAAAACCGTCTTGTCAACGGCGATGCGGAAGGCGATGGTGGCTGGCAGGGCGCGGTTGCATTCCAGCCGGAAGGCGCCAGCGGCAGCAAGCGCAGTCTCAAAGTTGGCGCCGATCTCGTGACGCAGGAAATCAGCGGATATCTCGGAGAACATATCACCTGGGTACTGGAATTCTTCTACCGGAACGCCGGACCTGCGCCGTCGCGTCTGCTGGCAGGTGTGCTCGCCGACAATGACTATCCGGATTCCACAGCCCGCGAACTTGCGGCAGGACCTGAATGGCGTTTCGCACGCATAGCGGTGAAAAGCGGAAGCCACGCAAAGAAACTGACGGTCGGGTTCAGTGCGATTGCGGGCGATGTGCTGGTGGACCAGGTGCAGTTCAGGCGCCTGCGTTTCCCCAGCATCAACCACATGTTCTATGAGCCGCTCCACGCAATCCAGCCCGTGCTTCTCGACAATCCCCTGTACAGTGCAAAGTACGATCCGGTAGGCAATCTGCGCGAACAGGCGCCCAACCGCATCATGGTGGAGATGATCCGCAATGGCGCCCTGAGCCTGATCGAGTCTGCCTTCCTGCAGAACGGACGTCTCAACGATACTTCCAGCCACTGGTACATCCAGCCGCTCAATCATGATCCTACGATCTCCTGCGGCCTCAAGGAGCCCCGCTGGGTGTCCATGGTAGCGCTGTATTTCGATGTGCGGGATCCGCAGAACGTGACTCCGCATTTCGACATCGTAGCCACTGACATGGAAACCCGCAAGGACGTGGTGGTGGCGAGAGTCCGGAACAATGGACAGCTCTTCCGACTGGTGAAATTCCCGCCCGTCAAGACGGCCATGCTGAAAATCAAGTTCGTCACATCCATCGCGCGTCTGCGGACCCTGACGGAGATCGAACTGTACGGACCTCTCTCCGGCCGCGAAGGCATTCCCGGTTTCGGCGACGCCGAAGGACAGAACACCTACATGGGCGATTTCACACGCGTTGACAAACGCAAAAAAGCGCTGCCTCCGAAACTGGGCCAGCCTCTGATGCATAACCTCGGCTATGCCGCCGAATCTTCCTGGAACGTCGTCAATACGCAGATACTCGCGGCGGGCGACCGGTTCTTCGTTGCGCGCGGCGGTGGCAAGAACAACGCCCTCCTGCTGGAGAAACCGGCCGAAGAACTGTACTGGGGACGCGCAGGCGGCATCGGCTACACGCCATACGGGGCGCTGTATGGAGGTCTCCTTCTCCGTTCCGGGCTTGACGGCAAGCTCTACTGTATCAATCCTGATTCAGGCAATGCCCTGTGGACTGTGCCGCTGGGGACGCGCCTGTTCGGCAGCGCAGTGGCGATTAGTGAAGATGTGTATGCGGCCAATGAGACCGGAAAACTGTTCCAGCTCGATCTCGCCAACGGCAACATCATGCGTGAGACGCCGCTGCCTTCGGGCGTGTTCGGCTGTCCTGCCACTGACGGCACATTCCTGTATTTTATCACGGACGACGGATTCCTGCGCAAGATACAGGCGCAGAACTTGACGGAGATATGGAAGACGCCTGTCGCTTCCGGCACCGACTCGACTCCGGCGGTCGATGGAGGAGTGATCTATCTGGCCGACCAGAAAGGTACCGCCATGGCGGTGTCCGTTTCCGACGGCAAAGTCCTGTGGGCTACTGAGCTGGGCGACGAGTTCTGCCGCTGTCCCGTGGTTGGTCCGACGCAGATCCTGTTCGGCTGCCGCGGCGGCACGCTTGCAGCGCTTAATCGCGCAGACGGCAAACTTCTCTGGTCGCGCAAGGTCAAGAGCCGTTTCTATTACGAGCCGCTGCTGTTCGATGACGGACGCGTCCTCTACTTCAACGGTGGCGCCGCCATGCTGGCCAGTGCCGCCGACGGAACAAACGAAGCGCCGCTGCAGTGGTTCGGCAAGGAACGCGACCAGAAGGAGCCGCAGCTTAACAACTTCGAACCGGGCGAACCGGCCATGCCGCTGACGTGGTTCAACGGCCGACTTTTCGTCGTGGCGCGGGACGACCATGACGGCTTCCAGGTAAACTATGCCTGGCATGTCCAGGGCGGTCGCTTCTATGTCCTGAGCCCATGGAAGGAAGAGGAGAAAAAGAAATGAAAAATTATCGCATGAATATGCTGCATCGAATCATTCGAGATAATCGATTCATTCGATTTAATCGACAAAATAAACTTGGTTTCCTGATTCTTGTGATATTGGCTGCGCTGCTTCCTTTCAATCTTTCCGCAGGCAATGTCGAGACACATTTCCAGTGGGCCGACGGCAAGCCGCGCCTGGAAATTCTGATAACGCCGGAACCTGTGGCCGGTACGGCGATGCCGTCCGAGATCATCATGCCGCTGAAAGTTTTCGACGCGAAAGGCGAGCAGGTGTGGGAAACGCAGGCGAAGATCCCGTCAGAGCCGCAGACACCCTGGAAAGCCGTGGTCGCCATAGGGAAGATCACCGAGTTCAAGCAGCAGTACCGGGTCGAACTTTCACTGCGCGACGACACGCTCGGTCTGGATTATCTGGAGACATTTTTCTTCGCAAAGCCAGAGGACACTTTGTGGAGCTATGGACTGCGGAGGCAGGGGGCGTTTCCGGCGCACAAGGTCTATTTCACGGCGGCCATCAAGGAATACAAGGCCTCGGAGTTCCGCGATATTCCGGTATCGGCCGGAGTCTTCGACGCCGAGGAGAACAGCGTGCTTGACGTGACCCGCACAATCACGCCTGGCCCCCGGCCTACCTGGCACGCCGTGGACATCACACCGCCCGAGGGCAAGAAAATGCTCGGTCCTTTCCGCGCCGACATCAGCATCGAATCCGATGTCTACTCCATTTATCTGAACACGTCGCTGAAATTTCCATATCCGAACGCGCTGGTGCCGGTAACCGGCTTCGAGCACGGTGACGTGGCGCTGTGGTTCGCTGCCGCCGCTGAACTGCCCCAGTCGCGCCCATTAGTTGCTCAACCATATTATACGCCGCAGTTCTGCCAGCCCATGCCGGCCACATATCCGGAAGTGATTTACGATGCGGCTGAAAAACACAGTGGCCGTCTGGCGCTGCGTGTCGGCTACAAGACCGGCGACCGCGTCCACGCCTGGAGCCGCCAGTCTCTGCCCGGCAAACCGAGCGTGCTCAGTGTCTGGGTGAAAGGCAACGGCACTCAGGACCAGCTCATCGTGACGTTCGAGGATTTTATCAATTACACGATCCCGGGCTGGGGACGGAACGCCAACATCGACCAGGCCCACGTCTGCACGCTGAACTTCACTGGCTGGCGGCGCTTCCGTGTGCCCGTGCTCGGTGACGGCATGCAGCAGACCGGCATCAAGGGCTCTTCCACAAACATCGATGCGCCTGTCGCAATCACGGCCTTTTCAATACTGCCGGGACCGCGGCAGAAGGATGAGAAAACGGGACAGCCGACGGCTATCTGGCTCGATGATGTAGCCGTGGAGACACAGGCACCGCCCGCCGAACTTCTGACACTGGAACTGCAGTCCAGCAATCCGGACGGAGAACTTGGAACCGACGGAATCCTTTACGCCGCCATTGGCAACGGATTTGCTGCGGAACTCGCAAAAGGCAGGCTCAGCCTGACTGCGCGCAATGGCAAAGGAGAAGTGATTTATACTGCCACGCAGGACATGCGTGTCGGACCGCAGCAGTACGCGGTTGCGAATTTCGCATTAAAGGAAATTGCCGACAAGAAACCGCGCGGTCCGGTGGACTTGGAAGTAGTGTTTGCGGATTCTGGCGCCGCAGGGGCGAGGGCGGCACAGCACGCGGTGCTCAAGAGCGCCGATCAGGGCGGCCTCTGCTTTGATTTCGAGGAACCCGAAGTCTATAGCAGCTTTGATCTTTATCGGCGCAATCCGCAAGATGGCCTGAATCCGCGGGTCAAAGAATCCACTACCTCCATCGTTCCCGGCGGTGCCGACGGCGCAGGGAACGCGCTTCTGATTCCTGTCAAATCTGATACAGCCTACAATTCCGCGCTGCTGCATCCTGCGCTGCCCGGACAACTCGATCACGTCGAGTTCATGGTCAAGGGCGATGGCAAACCGAACCAGCTCCAGGTCATGTTCATTGACAGCGGCAATACCGGCGTCACCGGTCAGCAGTATAACATTTTCTGGACAAAGCCGATCACAGTGGACTGGAGCGACTGGCGGAAAGTCAGTTTCAAGGGCCCGCCAATTCCTGCGCACTACAACGAAAAAAATTATTTCTTCCTCCTCAAGCCGTGCTTCCCGTTGAACTTGGTGATCAACGTGCAGCGTCCGCCGGACAGCAAGGACGCGTCGCAGATCTGGGTCGACAATGTGCGGGTGCTGACGCATCTGCCGGAAAGCGAAGAATTGAAAATTGATGTTGACTACGCCGATGAAAGCCGCATCCATCCGGCTGGTGCGCCATTGCGCCTTATCGTCTACAACTTCGGGACAGCTTCCAGAGAGCTCAAGCTCGAGTGGAAGCTGAGGAACTATCAGGACGTGGAGGCTGGCAAAGGCCTGCTGACCGCAAGCATCCCTTCCGGCGCAAAGCAGAAGCTCGAACTGGTGAAAAGTCTCCAGCCCGGCATCTACGATTTGACCGTGAACGGCGCCGGTCCGGAGCCGCTGGTGCGGCCGATCCTGGTTCTGAATGCGCAGGAGATCCTCGGGCCGGACCCGCTGGCGGTGCTGAAGGATCCGGTGAAGCTCCGCCAGCTTCTCGGCCTGCTGACTGAGAAAGCATATCTGGACTGGGACAATACCGAACCCATGCCCAACAGCTTCCACTTCGACTGGTTCAATAAGGATATGGAAAAGAAGAACGGCGGCGGCATGTTCCGGATCGTCCCCGTACTCGGTTTCTCGTCCGACTGGGCCGGCATCGAATCAGTCGAGTCTATCCAGAAGGAAACATATGCCCGCAACATTCCCAACCTCTACCAGCTTCCGGCGCGGCTGGTCGACTGGAGCCGGTTTGTCAGGGAGTGCGTACGCGAATACAGCAATCGTTTTGACGAGTGGATATTCTGGGAGAATCCTGACATTGACGGTGCACCGCAATACGTGCCACCGGCCAAATACGGCGAGATGCTGGGCTGTGTCAACCGATGGGTCAAACTCTATTCGCCCAAATCCCGCGTGACGGCCGGAGGTTTCAACTTCAACCGTGTCCTAGGATATCTGGATGCAATCAAGGATCCTTCAAAACTCACTTTCGACGACATCTCAGTACAGATGAACATCGGCGAACTTTCCCCAGAGGCGGTGGACTTGGAAGGTTTCCTGGACGAACTCGACCAGATCCTGCATCTTCGTGAGACCGGGCGCCGCGTCCAGACTGCGGAACTCGACTGGGGCATCGGCCCGTTCGTCAGCCCGCAGCAGCAGTCGGCATACCATAGCCGTGCCGCCATGATCCTGAATTCGCGCCAGGCGATCCCACATCAGTTCAGCGTGGCCAACGGCGGTTTCGAATACGAAGGCTACGGTACTTTCTATCGCATGTCCTACGGCAGCACCGGAGGATTGCAGACGCTGAAACCGGTGTACGTGCCCAAGCCATCCTTCTTCGCCCACATAGCCATCCAGAAATTCCTCAAGGACTGGCAGTATCAGGGATATGCGTTGCCAGCCGATCGCAGCTTGGACAACAACCGCATCTTCCTATATAAGAATGGATCAGGGTTGCTGACCGCGGCGATGTGGCGCGTGTTTCCTGGTGAACGCCTGTACCGTCTGCCAGCCACCTGGTCCCAGGCGACCGCTGTTGATGCCTTCGGATTTCCCGTTAAGCTGGACACCGGTCTGCGCCTGACCGCGCTGCCAATTTTCGTATGCTTTCCGGCCGGTGCCACCCTGCAGCAGGTTGTCTTCGAGTGCCGGCATCTGGAGGCGGCCGACGGCAGTTTCCCGATGATTGCGGAAATTCATCTGAGCGAAGAAGACTCCGCATTGCGTGCAAGCTACAAGGCGACCGGCAACATTAAGAAGGAGACGCATACGGCCGTCATACCCGGAGCGTACAAGGTCCGGGAAACATTCCTGACCGGACTGGAATCTGAAAGCTTTACTGTGAATGCGTCGGCGGCCGGCAATCTGCTTCTAAAGCGCCGTTGGTACATGGACGGCACGACCGGCCAGAAACTTACCATTGCCTTCAACGGACAGCCCCCGCAGTCCTGGGATCTGGGCGTCGGACAGGACACGGCGGCAGGAATCCGCGAGTCGTCATTTGTCCTCATCGGTGCCAAGACCGGCGCAAACAATGTGACCATCAATTATGAGAAACCCGGGAACTGCGCACTCTACCGCATCGAACCGCTGGCCAAAGACTACGTCGAACTGTCGCGCTGGGGCGTGCTCGGGACACGTCAGACACAGGGCGACATTCAGGAATTCAAGAGCGCCGTCGGTACGCCCCTGCGCATCGCCAAGCAGGATTTCGAAGACGGCATTGGTGCGCATGCGGTATCCTTCATCGAATATCCGATCAACGGACAGTTCAAATCCTTCGAGGTCACCGTCGGCATTGATGGCCAGACCGAGGGCCGTGGCTCCGTCGTGTTCCGCGTTTTCGTGGACGGCAAGGAAAAGGCCAACTCGGGAACCATGAACGGATTCACGGTGTCAAAGACTTTGAAGGTTGATGATCTTGCAGGCGCCCGACGGCTCCTGCTTTCAGTACTCGACGCCGGTGACGGCAACAAGAACGACCTAGCCGACTGGGTCAACGGGAAACTTTATTTGAAGTAACATAAACAAGGACAGGTGGATTATGATTCGAACTGCAATAGCGCTCATGGCGGTCCTGATACTGGATACTCTTTCCGCGACAGCGGCCGACGCACCCAACTGGCTGCAGCAGGCGGCGAAGAAAAAGGCTGTGACTTTTGACGGCACGAATCTGCAGAAACCTGCGGACGCTGCTAAGGACATCCGTGGGAAAGTGACCATCCGCCGCGCCAATCCGCAATGCAAGTCCGATTGGAACAACGATCCCACGGCGTTGCCGTATCTGCTATACCAGATCACGGAGCGCACCCGGGGCAAGTATCCGGTATACGTCAACAACGAAGGCATCCTGCTGACGGGCGACGAGATCTTCGACTATCCTCTGATTTATTTCACCAGCCACTACGCCTTCCAGTTTTCCGACGCCGAGGTTGAGAACCTGAAGAAATATCTTGCGCGCGGCGGAACGCTCTGGCTCGACGACTGCGCCTGCAACGGTCCGTACTTGGACAGCGTACCCGCCAATGTCCAGCGCATCATTCCGGGCGTGGAACTGAAACTTATGCTGAAAGACAGCAAGGCGTTTGGCGAGATGTTCACGCTGCTTTACCAGCTGGATGAAACGCCGACCGCAGGCAATTCCGGAACTCCGATGCAGGTCGCCTACCTGAACGGCCGTCCGGCCATCCAGATCTGTCCCAATGATTTCGGCTGCGGCTGGGAGGTCTCCTCGCCACCGACCGCCCTCAACCCGCTCGGCGGTAATGCCCACGGCGAGAGCACGCCCACTGGCCAAAAGAACCGGGAAAACCTCTACCAGTTCAGCATTAACTGGTTCTTCTACGCCATGACACATTGATGATTAAGAAATTTTAATTCGAATTAATCGGATCATTAGACCAAATCGATTGATTCAAAAAAGGAAAAATAAATGTTTGGCGGCACAGGTGGTTACTTCTGGCTGGATTCCTGGATTCTGGCCAATATCGTACAGCTCGGAACCCAAAAGTTTTGCCGCCTTTTTCTAAATCGCAGCAATGATCCTTGTGGCCGGCAATATGACCAGATGACGCAGGCCGCACGCTCGGGATGCGCCAACAACGCGGAGGGATCGGCGCGCAGAGCCACTTCCAGGGAGACCGAGATGAAGCTCACGGACGTGGCCCGCTCTAGTCTTGCGGAATTGTCCGGTGATTTCTTAAACTGGTTGTTGCGGCAGGATAAAGTCCCGTGGGCCAAAGACAGCCCTCAGGCGCGGGAGCTGTATGCCGTGCGGCTGGACAAGGCGGAATACGGTGAGGATGCCGTACATGACGCCTGCGCCCATATTTTGGCGCAAAAGGATAAGTTTGCCAAGTGGCTTGATTCCGGGAATGACGAAGTGATGGCGAACGCACTGCTGATTCTGATTGCGCGGGTGATAAACATGCTGAACCACCAGATGGAGGCACAAGGAGAAAAGTTTGAGAAAGAGGGGGGATTCCGGGAGAAACTTTCCACCATGAGGGTGGAGGCGCGGGCGAAACAGGAGCTTGCCGTGCCGTGTCCTCTTTGCGGAAAGCATATGACCAGGCGCAAGGCCAGAAGCGGTAAGAATGCGGGAAAGGAATTCTGGGGATGCACCGCCTATCCGGACTGCAAGGGGGCAAGGGAGATTGCTTAGGGAATTTGAAGGGATGGGATCGAGCAAATCGAATCTTTCGAAATAATCGAATAATTCGATTAAATCGAAATATTCAAAAAAAGGAAATTATGAATACATTGCCTGCCCTTGTCCTTTCAGCGGCGTTTGCATTGGGCGCTGCCACCGCTGAAGATTCTGCTGCGAAGATGGCCGCAAAATTCAAAGGCAGCCATATGCTGAGATGCGGTGACCTGTCGGTCGAAGTCATGGATCCGAACGATGCCGGGCGTTATTACAGAGGAGTGCGCTTCACGCCTGTGGCGGCCGTGATCCGCGCCACTCTGGACGGCGAAGAATTCCTGATGTTTGAGACCGAGCATGACCCGCTGCAGGCGGCGGCAGGATTGTTCGCCGAATTCGATCTGGTGAACTCGCCGCCAGGATTTGACGAGGCTAAGGATGGCGATGCATTTGTCAAGATCGGCGTCGGCGCGCTGAAGAAAAACACTCCCTCCTATACCTTCTATAAACCGTATGAGGTCGTCCGTCCGGCGCGGACTGAAGCAATATGGAAAGACTCGGCGGTGGTCTTCAGGCAGGTCTGTGAAGCGGTGAACGGCTATGGCTATGAACTCGAGGCGGCGTTAATCGTCGGCGTCGACAGAATAGATATTAATTGGTCTCTCAAGAACACTGGCGATAAGCCGTTTGAAACCCAGCAATATGCGCACAACTGCTTTTCGTTCAACAAGCAGCCGGTTGGACCGGACTATGTTGTGGATTTTCCATACGATTTCACGGCGGATGGGCTCCAGCCTGAGCAGAAACAGGTCGGACGAAGGCTCGATTTCATGGCCGAAATACCGAAGGCGGTAAATATCAAGGTGGATTCTCCCACCGGCTATGACGGTCCCAATACGCTCTCGGCCAGACATCTCAAAAGCGGACATGAGGTGACTTGCCTGACCTCGTTGCCCGGCGCGCGGACAATGGTGCATGCCGCGAAGGTTTATCTTTGTCCGGAGCAGTTCATTACGATCCGTCTGAAGCCCGGCGAGAGCGCCACGTGGTCGCGCCAGTATGTCTTCACTTTTAAGCCGAAACTGTAATCAAATCGGTTCAGAGCGATAAAATTGGAAAGCAGGGAATTCCTGGACAGGGAGATATGATAAATTTTGCCATGCAAAGTTTATTTATAGACTTTGTCAAATGGCAGATTCCTTTGAGTCGGTTCATGTTCCTATCTAGTGCCTGACCGAAAACGTAATATTTTCAAAAAGCACAGTACACAATAGCCCGGATTTATCGATATACTCTGTCGTCAACGCTTTCACTTTGGGAAAAAGTTGATAAATCTGATAAA
>JANYBI010000473.1 GCA_025360875.1 Lentisphaerota bacterium | reverse complement strand
TCTTCCAAGCGGATGCATTGTTCGCCAGCTTCCTGTTGGTGATTTTGTTGTGCCTGTATATTTCAGTCCTGCACCAAAACCAGTTGAGGCAAGATTTGTTGTAACCATCATGCAGATATCAAACCAGTAGACAGAATTTGCAAATAGTGCCATTGTCGGGAAAGCATCCATAACAGCCAGCGCAGTTCCTGTAATAGTCTTGTCCGATGTCGTCTTGTACCAGTTTATATTTACAGTACTTGCACCACCAACAAGAGCCACATCACCACCAGACACAGTTAATTTTCTTGATGTAGTTCCTCCTGCCTCTTCAAATCCATCAGCGTTTGCCGTATGTGTTATTCCATTGACACTTGATGGCGTAATAGCTCCTAATGCTAATGTTATTGCTGGCGTAGTTGTAGCAGTTGCAACACTTCCTGAAACACCGTTTGCAGTAGTCACAGATACGCTTGTAACAGTTCCAGAAGAACCTACAGGCAGAGTGTCCCCTGGCTGCAATTCCTTTATACCCGGCGAATAAAAGCATAATGGTTTTTTCTCAGCCATAATTCACCTTTGGGTTATGCGAGTGTTATTGCTTCTCCGGGAACGAATGTGACCTCTGTCACGCTGATCGCCTTTCCTATCGGCTGGATTATCTTTCCCGCGCCAGTAGGCAATGCGCCAACTTCAACCAGGCCTCCGGCAGTTCCTGACAGCCATTGAGGGGCTCCTATTGTCTTGCCTGAAAGTCCAGTGATATTGCCTTCAAGAAATACCGTTGCATTGGCACCTGTAAGTGCGCCGGACAGAAGGAAGCCATCTGCCTTATATGCGTTAGTCGCATCGGCCTTGCGAGCCTTGAGAGTTCCTGTGTCGAGGAATAAGTTGATAAGATTTCCAGCAGTCAGGTCTTCATATGCCGGGCATACCACGACTTCAGCTGAAACTCCAACAGGCATCATAGTCCCGCTCAGCCTGCCGGTCGAATCCAGTGCTGGAATTTTGCCAGCCGATCCTACCCCCGCCGATGTCACTAACGCTTCAATTTCTGCCAGTAATCCGCTTACCATCGCCAAATACTTGTTCGCCATTTTTTTGATCTCCTTAAATTAATTTTATCGACTGTTTTATATTTATCATTATGCTGGTCGGGGATGAAGGGACCGCGAGTTGTTGGACAAAGCCGAAAGCAGGCGGTGTCTGCGTGAGTGCAGACGCGGAATTTAAAAATATTGGGATTCCCATAGTCCAATTCCAAAGCGCGTTTGCATATGCACCGAAAGAACGTATCCGGACATTGCTGCCAAGAGCCGCCGCCGATGAGGTTATGCCGATTGCGGTATCCGCATCAAGGGCATTGGAACTGTCGCATTTAAAAACGCCTCCGGTCTTTGCGCGGACGACTGTCAACGCTGAAAGGTTTTCTCCGGCAATTGCGATTATTTCTTCAGCCGCACTTCCAGGTTCACCTTGCATTCCGGCTGTGACTTGTGCAGTCAGATTATAAACTTGAAGCGTTGCGGTTAAATTAGCCGGCTGGATATTTGCGGTCAACCCGCCGGGTGTGATTACAGCAGTCAGCGAGGCGGTATTGATTGTTGCCGCCAATGCATACACCCGGATTGTCGCCGTAAGCTCCATTATTCCGTCCTAATTGTTATATTCTGTGTGACAGTCAGTTTTCCATGAAAGAGAGTTGTCACCAGGCCTGTCAGGCTTATAATTCTAATGTCATAGAAATATTCCCGTGGCTGAAGTGTGGTATCAGATGCAGACAGGACTATTTCTGAAATCCCAGCAGTTGGATTTATATGGACAGTTACCTTTTTAGTTATTACCGCTGCCGCGTCGGAATCCGACTTATTGCCTTTTGCCGTAAAAAGGAGTTTGTATCCTGTAATATTCAGGGGAACCGCCCCGTTCATTACGTTTATTGTCAGCGGAACCGTATCTCCTCTAATTATCGCAAGATTTGTTTCCATATATAATCCCTTTTTTTTATAACCAACCAATAATCTCCGGGCGCGTGATCGCAAAAGTCGGCTTCTATTTCAAATAAAGCGGATTTTGTTACGGAGCCAGACGGAATTTGAATTATCTTTTCAGAAAGAATAAGATCGTCGCCGTCCTTGACGCGCTTTTTCAATGTGAACACAAACGTATAACCGGCCATGTCCAATGCAACGCCACGCTGTGTAAGCGAAAACGGAAATGCCCTGTAATCAGCCCGAGGTATTGTGAATTTTGCCATATGCCACCTTATAATTTAAAATATCTTATTCGTTAAATTCATAGAGTCTTAAAATTCCATCCCTGGCTCGTATCGGTTTCCAGCTTGATATAATTGCGTTCAGTGGTCGCATCATTGTCATAAAAAAGCTGGGTAGGAACTGACCAGCCCTTGGATTTCGTATGCAGTTCCTGTTCATTGACAACCTCAGTTACTCCATCTGCTGGCATCCCTGTATAATATCCAAAACTGTCGTCGACCAAATAATCTCCGGGAACGCCTGTCATATCTAAAGTTATAAAGTCATTTTCAGCAATGCCGGTCTCATTATTGAAGTCAATTCCCGCCCGTATCACTTTCCAGCATTCAGCATGGATATGAATAGTAGTATTCGAAGAGTTGACCATTCCAAAATATGAAGTCAGGCTCGCAGATGGTGAAAAATATTGCCGTGCATAAGAAGTCATATTCTGCCATCCGACCATCCATGAATTATTCATTTGCGCGGTCGCCAAAAAACTATCTACTGTAGGACCGCCAAAAACGGCCGTATTCCACATGTCGCTTAATGACGGGCATTCTGCCGGAGGATAAAAACTTGTCGACGGCGCATAATAACCGCCGGAAGTATACGGTCCTTGAGCGGATGTCTGGCAATATTTATAACCCCTTCCGGATATTCCTGAATCCATGCCCTGATAGCTATAATAGGCATAAGTATCGCCAGCAAATATTGTCATCTGATTTATCATCGCATACATCTGTTTCAGCCATTCCTTAGGATTGAAAGGATTGCCATAGGCATAGATTTCAGTAGCCCCGATAAATTTCATAAGGGCATGTTCCGTCCATGTGGTGAACTGCCAGATGCCAGTGGTCAGGCTTGTATACAGATGCCCGAAACTGGAAGCTTTTATCAGGGGAAGATCCAGTTCCAATTTTTCCCTATGTATATGCTGTGACGCCCCCGAATCATATGATGTATAATATGAAGTATTATTAATCATCGTCCTGATTTCCAAGGAACTTCCATCTGTCAGGCGGGCAGATATTGTCGGAACGGTATATCCATATATGGAATCTGAGGTTTTAATGATAACTTCATCTCCGCCAACATATGACATATATGCGCCTGTGCCATATCCATGCTTCACTCTCATATTGGAAACTGGAGCGCCATTCCCATCATATACAGGGTCTGCGAACATGCTTACAAAAAAAGGCAGCAACCCAACCGCCTTCGTATAAATATCTTTCAAATCCTGCTCAGTATAACGGAGCCCGCCCTGCCAGCAGCTTTCATAATATGTCTTCGTCAGGGCATTATATGAACGCCCTGATAATTTTGCAATTGTCCTTGGATTATTCCCGGCATATGTCTGCACTTTTATCAGGCGTTCAATCACCGCGTTGCACACCGCCTGGACATATCTCGCATCCAGCGGATCTGGATTCTCCCAGTCAAGATCCTGGAAATCCCAGCTTGTTATATCAATGGCGCAACCCATCGCACCGCCTCGCAAATTAAATATTTAGCCGTGTTCACACCTTGTGTCAGGCTGTCAAAACTGACAACAATATCCGGAGCCTTATTGCCACCGACCATTACATATGTCCCCGTATTGGTCTTTGTATTTACAAAAGTTATCGGGCTAGTACTTGAATACCTCGGGAAACTCGTATAGTTACCGTTATACTCGAACCAGCCAGTTTCCGAATCAGGAACGCCTATTGTCCATTTGTTTGCCGACACATAGGAAATATCCCCGAACCCCTTTGTAATGTCATTGGCGCTCGCCTGCAAATATGTCTTATTGGTTCCGTCTTTCATCTGCAAAAGCCCGACCGTAAGCACTCCAGATGCCGAGCCCTGGGGGGAATATGATCCGAAAGGCGTGGTCTGTGCGGAACCGTCCTTGAGCCAATACGCGGTGCTATTGACCATCAGCTCATCAAATGCCCAGCTTGGCGGCGTAGGGTTTGACCTGTAATATCCCCGTGCCGCAAATGTTCCAGCCAAAGTCGAAGATAAGTACCAGTCATCGCCATAATAGGTCAAATCGGCGTGTTGAAGCTCGCCGTCGCCAAACCCAAGGCAGTCATTCAAAGTCAATTTCCATCCTGCGTTATCATGCCAGACCCATCTTCCCGATGCTGCATGCCTATAACAGATATTTCCATTGAAAGTCCTTGTATCGGATGTAAAGACATATCCTGTATACGGTGACGGTGATTTTGACACCAGCTTATAACCGACATTCTGCGATATCACCCATTTTGATAATTTTGCATTATACCAGCACCATCTATTGTTTGTCTGATCACGCCACAACACACCCAAGGCTCCGGCACCGCCGACATAGCCTGACAAGTTAATTGATGTTGTGGTCTGTACAAACATTCTGTTTTACCCGGTTATTTGTAAATTAATTGTATTACCCAGCACCCATGTATCAACAGGCAACACATCGCAAAAACTGATATCCAATATATACAAGGTCGCCCCTGAGGCCGTCGCGCTGCCATATTTACCATTTGCATAGACGTCAACTGTGTATTCCGGCGCATTGGTGTTTGATGTTATCTTGCATGGAACAGCACCGGCACTGCTACTGCCGCCGCCAGCTGAGGATGGCAGACTGATGACAGCCCATTTCGCGCCGGTACCGGATTCTTTCCAGAGAATACGGGCGATTCCGGATGCGGCGGATACCAGGCCGGTCGTCGCGAGGATCGCAAAACCGTGGGATTCATCGGAAACGGTTATTTGAGCCGGGGTCGCCCCTACAACCATCCCGCTGCCAATTGACGCGTTTTTAAGGGGTTCCTGCATGATTACAAAGGGATTTGACAGGTTACCTGAGGCCAGGGCCACGCCGGAAAATAAATTAGGCCGGAAAGAGAATTCATTCAAATTGTCGGTCGGTGTGATCAGGATGGTGCTCAGGGAAAGCACGGCAAACAGATTTTGGTCCGCGCCAGTGTCATTCCGGACAGGGATAATTCCGCCGGACAAGTTCCGCTGGAGTTTCCCGGAGACGCCGCGCGTCTGGTTCATCCTGTTAGCAAGAGCCGCATCAATAAAAGCATTATAGTCCGCAGCTTTCGGAGCAAACTTCTCGCCACTTTGAACTTTCTGCAAATCTGCCATTTAATTATCCAGGTTTAAATCGTCAAAATCTTTTAGCTCAAATAATTGTTCTATATAAACCGCCAGCGGTTTTCGCACTATGGTTTTACTCGAGGTGTCCTCGCTTTTACCGTAATAGACCCACATATAATCCCAGCCTTTTTTTTCAGAAACGGTAATTTCGCCAACTGTGAAATTCGAGCGGTTAGGGCTGTAGGAGAAATGAAATGTCAAATCACAGGGCGCGTTAGTCTTTCCACTGCCAGTGACTCCACGGAAAAGGACCGTGCCCGCAGCGCGGCCACGCCAGGTGGTTGAATTTACCGAGCTAGTCATCTCCATCAGTGTGTTCAGGAATGTGGTAGTAACTTCCTGGGCAGTAAATACGCCGACTATATCAAAATTAAGGACCGGCTGAATAATCTCGACGCCGTTCACCTGTTCGCCATCATAATTGATGGCTCCGCCAAAATTAGGGGCAGTCGCACCGGTTTTTACGTAACTCGCAACAGTAGATTTAGACTGCGTTACCGTCTGGGTTCCGCCTGTGGTATCAAATGAAAAAGCCTCGCCCTCGTCTCCACTGAGCTCTCCCGGGATAGTCTTATATGTCACTAGGACCTTGCATGTGTCCTCATTGAGCTGTTCTTGAAATTTCACGCGGTCCAGGCGGAGACCGTTAAATGTCGAAGGGGCTTCGGAGAGCACGGCGTCAAGCGCCTCCGCCTCAGTAGCCTGGCCAAAAACGAAATATGGCCACTCAGCTGAAAGGTAATGCCCGGCATTATCCTTCTCACTGTTGAAATCAAAAAATCCCTGTTCGACTTGTAAACTCATAATTTGCCACAGACTTTCACAGACTTTTTCCTGACTAATAAATTCATATTTAAAACTTCGCCGAGACGGCGAACTCTACATCTCAACTGAAAACTGTGCCGGTTTTCAGCAGCTGGTTTGTCTCCTTGGTGTTTTTCGCGACTGTCTCAGTTGCCTTTGCGGTCCGTTCGGCGGCTCCGCCCGCCTGCAGGGAGAGGGAATTCGCATAAAAGGATCCTGCCGCTTCGAATTTTTCCTTCTGCACAGGATTCTTCGCATCAAACAGTTTTCCTGCGAGATCCGCAACTGTGCCCCTCTCATCCGATGTCAGTTCCTTCCCGGTAGCCTTTGCTGCCGCTGCCAGGGCCTCCTCGATGGCGACTTCACGTTCCTTGCCATCATTCAGCATGTTCTGCAGACGGAGCTTCTCCTGGAGATCCCCAACCGGGTCCTTTTCCTCTTTCGTCTTCTTCCCGGCCTGTTCGGCGTCATAAGTCTCACCGGCAAGTCGACGGATCGCCTTATCCTCCGGGCCCGTAAAGTCCCGTTTAAGCTTGCCTTTTTCTTCGGCCAGGGCCTGCTCGATAGCAACCTCGCGTTCCTTACCCTCGTTTATCATCTTTTGCCAGCGGAGCTTATCCTCCATGGCTTTGAGGTCGTCTGCGCTCTGCGCGTCAATTTCAGCCTGTTTTCTAGCTTCCCTGGCTTTCTCATCGGCCAACGTTTTTGCGGCCTTCTGTTCGGGAGTAGTCATACTGGTTTCTTCAAACTTCTTTTTCGCATCAGCTATTTTCTTCTTATTAGCCTCGGTGTCGACCGTGGTCAATTTCTGGCCTTCGCTCTCGCCAAAATAAGCATCCTTGAGGTTGGAGAAGAAACCTGCAACTTTTCCATTCGTGCCATAGGAGGAACTTCCATCCTTGCCATATATCCCGGTCTTCTCCCCGAGCTTGTCGCTCATACTGACAACACCATTCATGCCTTCCAGAATATCCCCCAGCCATTTCACAATTCCGGAATTGGCGACGAGATTAGTAAGCGTTGTTTCGAGATTGATCATCTGCTCATGGAACCTGTCGGCGGCATCAACAGCTTCCTGAGACATCATCGTATTCAGGCTGGCGAATTCACCCTTCAGCCTGTCGAGATCTGAAATCATCGGTATAATCTCTGTGCCGGATTTACCAAAAACGTCCATAGCAATAGCAGCGCGCTCGGTTGGATCTTGTACTGCAGCGACAGCAGCCGCCATCTTATCAAACTGTTCAGCCGGGGAAAGTCCTGCGAAATCAGCGGCGGTCAGGTTGAGGCGGTTCAGAGTCTGTTCTGCCGCTCCGCCTTTCATCTTCGCGTCATCCAGGAAGCGGGACATTCCCTTTACCGCAATACCTACCGCATCAAAACTCGTCCCGGAATTCTCAGCGGCATAAGTGTAGGTCTGGATCTCTTCGGCTGACATGCTATATTTTTTCGAGTTCTCGGCAATAGCGTGCCCCGCATCAATAACTTTCTTTACAACCATTCCGGCAGTGGCCGCGAGCCCGCCGGTGACAAGCATCCTGCCCGTGCTGAAAGTCTTCGATATCCCTTCGGTGAACTTCGTGAACTTATCATTCGCGCCCTTGAACCCGGAAACAAAGCCGCTGCCGAGGCCGGACATCGCCTGCTTCATTCCTGACAGGAACTGAGAGTATTTCAACTGGAGTTCGACAAAGATTTTATTGTCAGCCATAATTATTTTTCTCCCCCGCACCAGGTGTCCTTCATTATCTTGAAGGCCAGCTTGCTGTCAACAACGCGTTTTTCTGTTTTTCTCTCGGCGAACGGATTAAAATAATCCGGTGTGCGGGCTTCGCATTTCTTCGGGTCCCGGTTGATGTTATGCAGCATTGCGAGACTCGCAGAAGTGCGGGTCCATTCATCTTTCTTTCTGGCTTTCGACATGACACATAACTCGCGCAGTGTAAACGGCCCCGGGTTGACTCCAAGAATACCGGCATGCTGCCAGACAAGAGACCAGCAGTCGTCGGAGGTGCAGGAATGGTCGTCAGTCGTCGGTCGTTGGTCGTCGGTTTTCGCTTCCTTTTCGCCTTCAGGAAAAAAGGAGACCAGTTCCGAGGTGAACGCACAGAAGGCGGCAAGCAATAGGCTACCTGTCAATGCGGCTCTGAATTTCCTCTCGGGTACTGCACGTTCAGCGGCTTGCTTTTCACAGAGTACAAAAAGCAGATTCCCCAGGAGGGCGGGATCAGCGGCCAGTTTTTTCATAAAACCGCCGCCGAGAGCGTCCATAAGGTCGATGCCGAGCATCGCCTTGATACGCTGGGCAGCCGCCACATCTATGACGACTGTCCAAGTGCGCTTTTTGTTGTCTGTGAAAATGTGCATTGCTTTATTCCGACCTTAAGACTCACGCTAAAGCTGTGAACTCCAACGAATTTTCAATCTCCATTTCACCGGTTCGCCGATACTCCGGTTCGATCTTACGTCGACGGGGTTGGTTCGCTCCAATCCATCACACGGCTTGCAGCCGCGTAAGGCTTGAGAGACCAGTCGATTTCCATGACGCCGTCGAGGTTCTCCGACCTTGGGAATTTCGTGCAGATGAAATCACCGTCAGGACCATCCCCGCCAACAACGTCCAGCATCTTGATCGCAACAGGAGTGCCGTCGATGAATGAAGTCTTCAGTGCAGCCAGGAACGCGTCAGCCGGATCCCAGTTCGACTTGCCGCTGATCGCAATATCCTTCAGGCCGCGCACATATCCCTTGTATCCGCCGTTTGCCCTGGTGGTCGCGTCCACTTCCGTAGCCGAGAAATCCAGCGTCAGATCCTTGACATTTGTCGCCTCGGTCGCTGCCGCCGTTCCGGCGGTACCGTGATAAAGTTTTCCTTCAAATCCGATTTTCATTTTTCTTCTCCTTTTTTTTATCTGGCACAGAGGCGCAAAGGCACAAAGGCACAGAGTTAATTTTCTACTTCCAGGCGTTCCTTGATTTAAGTTCGAGCAGATAGGCCGCGCTTGTCTTGTCGCAGGCTATCGGGCGGAATCCATCAGGGAGATAGACTACGCCATTGAGGTTCACTGCGGACCGCGCCCCATTCTTAGGCACAAAGAGATCCGAAACCTCATCAAGTACAGTCCAAACACCAAGCGCCTTCTTCTTCACAGTGGCTTCGAACTTATCCACCAGGAGGATTCCAGGAGTCATGTTCCTGAGGTCAGCATTAGTTCCGAAATCTCCGGCACCAAAACAGACAACTGCCGCAGGAAGCCTTCCCAGACTTGGAATCAAGTCCTGGAGCTGCTCATAGCTCGTGATCGCCGCAATATGCACGGACTTGACTTTGCCTGAGCCCTCTAGCAAAGTCTGAAGGTCCTGAGCCATTTCATTTAAAGTGCGAAAACTCATTTATAAAGTGTCCTGTTACCAAGTGGCCGAGTGTCCAAGTTTTAAAATCACGCTAAAGCTGTGAACTCCAACCTTCTTCATCGCCGATTCTCCGTTTCACCGGCTTGTCCCGCCGTAGCTTCTTTGCGAAGGCGGATTCGCCGGTTCGTCTTCAAGCCCCCGCCGCTTCTTTAATTTCCTTCTTCAGCCAGAACTCCGCTTCCTTCATTCCGAGCGCGCTCACTTCCGCATTATCCGGGAACCAGGGATCGGCCTTCTGCGGCTTCGTTCTTTTCACAAGCGCGTACTCGGGAAAGAATTCCCCGTGGGCGCTGTAACCGAGGACATTGCTGCCAGGCAGTCTGAAGAGCGGACGGCCTCCCATCTTGAATTCAGCAACCGTCTTTCCCTTCGCCTCCTCGGTGATTGGAATTGTCAGGGCTTCCTTGTTCTTCGCCTCTATCCGTCCGCCGAACTGCTTCTGAGCGGCGGCGAAATGATCACTGCCTACAATCAAGGTGTCATCTGATACCTGCTGCAGGCGGACGCTCTGGGCGATTCCACGCCAGAATCTCCTGCCGCCTTTAGCGCGAGCGTTCGCACGTGCGGATTTCGCAACGGAGTTTCCCCAGGTCTTCAGGAAACGCATCGGCTGGGTCAAGCGTCCTGCGAGATCCGCAAGAGTCTTTTCCACCTTCACCTTGTCAATGCGAATATCCATTTAGCCACAGACTTTCACAGATTTTTTCATGACTTGTTAATTTCCGAATCAATTCTTTTTTTGTTGCCACAGACTTAAATCGCCAATTCTCCGTTTCGCCGATACTCCGGTTCGGCCTTTAAAAACCCTGCATCTTCTCGCGTGTGAATTCGGGTTCATCAACTGCGATAATCGCAGAGGCGCCAGGGCCGCTTGCGCTTTCTGCGGCAGCACCGGAGAGCTTCATGTCGCCCTTCGCAATTGCATCCAGATTCTTTCTCACAGTTTCTGCGCGGTTTTTAACCTTCTCCGGTATGACTGCGCCTTCTGTCCTACCAAAGGCGAGTTCCGCCGCCAAATCGAGGTTCCAGGCCTTTAGAAGGGCCAATGCACCGGGATTCGTCACCGGGATCTCGTAGCGGACCGAGACCTTGCCGTCTATTTCCGCAGCGGCTGCCCCGAGGTCTTCTTCGACAAGAGTCTCATCAGCCACGCCAGTATCCTCATCGGCGTAGATGGCGGCATATTCGCGTTTCAAACGTTTCTCAAGGTCTGCTGCTGTTGCGTACATTTAAAACTCCAGTCGTCAGTTGTTAGTCGTCAGTCGTCGGTTATTGGTTTAAGAATCGAGCCCGGGGAATCCGGCAGTCCAGTAATCCCCCGGGGGATTCAGGGGTATTCCTTAGAGGCCGCCGCCGTAACACAGGTACGGAAGAGTCAAACCACCAGCTCCACGGCAATGGACGCCGTAATCGCAGCGGTTTTCGTCTTTCACGCAGGAGTCGCTGTCCTTGTCCCAGGCGACAAGAATTCCATCCTTCCTGTTCACATAGACGACGGGCTTCACGATATCCTTTGTGGACATCAGGAACCACTTGGCGGCGTGTGGACCAACCAATTTCGGGTGGATCAGGAAATCGCAGACTTCGAGATTCTCATTCTTCATCGCGACATCGGACTTGGTTCCCGCATGGCCAGTACCTGCGATGCTGACCTTGTTCTGATCCTTGAGGATTGAGAACGCGGTGCTGCGGAGCGAAGGTCCGACAACCAGGAGATCCGGAACAACAGAGAGCGGCTCGCCATTATGCGCAAGGTAGCTCATCATGGCCAGGTATGCCGTGTTGAAGGTCTCAGCGGACAATGCGCTTGCCGTCTTATTTACAATTACGCTCTTCTCGAATGTGCGGTCGGTGGCGAAAAAGGGCTTGCCATCAATCCAGACTGCATTCTCCAGGATCGTGGCAATTGCAATCTTGCCGCGTAAGTTGGCCTTATCTTTGCCCATCTTGGTGAAACGGGGCGTGAAAATTCCAAGCTGGTCATCCTCGATATTGTTCCTTTTGACTCCGATAGTATGCTCGAAGTCATCAGGCGTAAGGGTCATAATATTCCCTTTGATATTGTTGACCGTACGCGAGCCAATCCACTTATGGATTGTCGAGAGGAGATCCATCCAGGCGAACTGTTCGGTGGCCGAAGTGCCTGCGACTTCCATGGCGAACCTGTCGAACGGGAGATCCGCCAGCTTCTCGCCGTCAAGCATTGCGGCGTTGAATCCCGTGAAAAGGGAGTCAAGATTTGCTCTGTTGATAATCATTTTTCAATTCCTTCTTTTATTTTTGATATTTTGGTTTCGATACATTTGAAATCTGCCGGGAACTACCCTCCCGGCAATGGGTATTTCAACGTTACAGGGTTATGAGCTCTTCAGGACGTTCTGCGCTTCAAGGGCCGCGAGGACCGCATTGATGCTCGTGACGAGCGGCGCAATGGCCGTGGCGATCGCCGTGTCGACCTGGGTGGCGGTCGGCGTCGAGCCGCCCGCGCATGCGCCCGCAGCGGCTGCGGTGTTCGCGATGTGCGCTGAGGCTGAGGCATCGCCGAGGTCGTGGAGGGCCTGGGCGGCCTTGATGCCTTCGAGAGTCTGACAGACCCAGACACCGTCGGATTCGACCGCGATCACAAGACCTGCGACAACCTTATAGGTGCTTCCACCCGTGGCGCAAACGGTCTGATTGTCCTTGACATACGCGACAGTTTCGCCGATTACTACCGGATTACTGGCATCATTCTCCCATTTGAAGCAGCCCAAGTCGGCATTGCCCATCTTGCCATCGGCGGAGTTGTCGATCTCGTCAGGGCAGCGGCCTATGACCTTGAGGCCAGCGGCGTCGGCGGCATTGACGATCTCCGGGGTCGCGTCGAGTGCGAGCATCACGCCCTCGTTTATGACCTCGTCGTTTTTAACTGCGAACAGGGCGGGAAAGCTTGCGAGAACCGCAAGCATTAGGGTGTTTCTGTTTCTTGCTATTGCTGTCATTTTCATATTCCTTTTTTAAATTTCTATTTTTTCCGACTCTCATGTTTCCTGTTTTTCTTCAACTTCTTTCCAATCCTTCGCCGAGACCCCGGTCATTCGACGGGGCGGACGGCGAACTCTACATCAATGCCCGAGTTACTTTTTCGCCAGGGCCTTCTTTGTTGCGAGGAATTTCTCTTCGCTGAGCCCGAGCTGGGCGCAGACTTCC
>JANYBI010000434.1 GCA_025360875.1 Lentisphaerota bacterium | reverse complement strand
CTATCATGAGGATCGGGGGAAAGACGGAAACGCAGTTGCGGTTTTAGCGGCTTGATTTATTGCTGTTTTGTGATTAACTTCCATTTTGAATTTTTTGTGGTTCCCTTGATTGAAAGCCAACTATGTTATTCATATACAATTTGCTTTTCCCTGTTATTATAATTATTTTTCTGCCAGGTCTGATATATAAGCTTATAAGGCGTGGCGGGAAAAAACAGGGGTATGCCGAGAGGTTCGGAATCTTTTCCGATGAGAAGAAATTGCGCCTGGTCGCCCTGAAGGAACCGATTTGGATCCATGCCGTGAGCGTCGGGGAAACGCAGATCGCCTTGAACTTCATCCGCAAATGGAAGAAAAGGAATCCTTCCCAGGACTTTGTGCTTTCGACAACCACCACCACGGGGCAGGAAATCGCCTTCGCAAAGGCGCCCGAAGGTACGGTTGTAATTTTCTCGCCGCTGGACTTCTTCCTGTTTGTGAAATCCGCAGTACACTTTATAAAGCCGAAGATGCTTGTGATCTTCGAGACCGAACTGTGGCCGAACATGGTTTGCGAAGCACGCAGGTCCGGTGCGAAGATCGCACTTGTAAATGCCAGGATTTCCGACCGCTCCGCAGGGAGATATGAGGCTTTCAGATGGTTCTTCGGCCCGATTCTCCGGAAGATTGACTGTATCTGTGCCCAGACCGAACATGACAAGACGAGACTTGACGCCATTGCTGAAAATCTGCCTGTCCAGATCCTCGGCAACATGAAGTTCGACCAGGAAATTCCGGCAAAGTTGCCGGAATTTGATTTGGGACAATACTTTGGAAAAGAGAAATGTACTGTTCTCCTCGGAGCAAGCACGCATCCCGGAGAGGAAAAGCTGATCGCGCATAAATTCCTGGAACTCAGGAAGAAATATCCTTCGTTGCGATTCATATCCGTTCCGCGCCATGCGGAACGAGGCGCGGAGATTGCGGCGGAATTCCGGGAACTCGGTATTTCCTTTGCCAGACGTTCCGAAAAGATCGTTCCTGACAAGCCGGTCGACTGCCTCCTTGCTGATACGACTGGCGAGCTGCTGGGCATCATGTCGAAGTCTGACATAGTCATTGTAGGAAAAGGGTTTGCCGGTCACAATGAAGGACAGAACATCATCGAGCCGGCAATACTCGGTAAGGCTATCATCACGGGCCCGGAGATGAGGAATTTCCGGTTTGTGCACAATGTGCTCAGGGAAGCGCATGGTCTTTTCGCGGTTGAGTCTGATGGCAGGCTTGAAAGCGCGATTGAAAAGCTGGTTTCGGACGAAAAGCACAGGCTCGAACTCGGGGAGACGGCAAGACGCGAGATAGCAAAGCACAAGGGATCGACGGAGAAGACAATCCGGGAGCTTGAAAAGATTTTATAATCCTTACATTTTATTTATAATACTTGGTTAACGGAATTGCTATGAACAGTAAGCGTATAATAAATATAAAAGACACATTGGTTTCAGTAGTTGTGATAAATGGGCAGGATTATTTCTGCATCACAGATATTGCTAGGTTCAAAGATGAAGAAAGAACTGATTATATAATCCAAAATTGGCTTAGGAACCGTAATACAATAGAATTCCTAGGTATATGGGAGAAATTGAACAATCCGGATTTTAAACCCATCGAATTCGATGGGTTTAGAAAACAGGCGGGATTAAACAGTTTTATATTGACAGCTAAAAGATGGATTGAAAAAACGAGCGCCATAGGTTTAATATCTAAATCAGGCAGATACGGCGGGACCTTTGCCCACAAGGATATTGCTTTTGAATTTGCTTCATGGATATCTGTCGAATTTAAATTATACCTTATAAAGGAATTCCAAAGGCTGAAGGAAGAAGAACGCAGCCGTCTGAAACTAGAATGGAGCCTTCAGCGGACACTTGCAAAGATAAATTACCGAATCCATACCGACGCAATAAAGGATAATCTAGTGCCTTCCTGCTTGACAAAGCAGCAGATTTCCACTGTGTATGCCAATGAGGCTGACATTCTGAATGTCGCCTTGTTTGGGAAAACGGCCTTGGAATGGCGCGAGCTGAATTCTGAAAAAGAAGGCAATCTCCGAGACAATGCGAGCCTTGAACAGCTTGTGGTTCTTACAAATCTTGAAAGCATAAACGCCTTGTTGATCAGGCAAGGTCTCCCTCAAGGGGAAAGGCTTGTAAAGCTCAATGAGGTGGCCATATCGCAGATGAAATCGTTGCTGTGCAGTAAAACTCTTAAAAAACTAAAATGAACATCATAGATTGGGAAATATGAAAATAAACACGCAGATAGCCAGGGCGAAGAGGGGCGAGACCAGTTCCGAAATGAGGAATGTAGCGAAGATTGAATTTCTCTCGTCTGAACTCATATGCAAGCAAGTCGCAGCCGGAAAGATTGTGATTCCCGCAAACATAAGGCATAAGAATCTCAAGCCTGTCGGGATCGGGAAGATCCTTCGGACAAAGATAAATGCCAACATCGGCAATTCTGGCCTGTCCAGCTGTCTCAACGAGGAGATCGCCAAACTTAAGATCGCCTTGAAATATGGTGCGGATACCGTTATGGACCTGAGTACAGGTGAGAATATCTGCGAAATTCGCAAGAAGATTGTGTCCATCAGCAGTGCGCCGGTCGGGACTGTCCCGATCTATGAGGCGGTGAGCCTTGTGGAAAAACCTGAAGACCTTGAGATTGAGCTTCTGCTGGAAGTTGTCGAACGGCAGGCGGAGCAGGGGGTCGACTATATGACGATACATGCCGGACTTCTCCGCAGCCATGTCCCGCTTGCGATGAAGAGGATGCTGAAGATAGTCAGCCGCGGCGGTGCGATACTCGCAAAATGGATGACTGTCCATAAAAAAGAAAATCCCTTCTATGAGCACTTCGACAGGCTTCTCGCGATATGCCAGAAATATGATGTCACCCTTTCCCTTGGCGACGGACTGCGGCCGGGATGTCTTGCGGACGCGAGTGACAAGGCGCAGTTTGCGGAACTCGCAACTCTTGGCGAACTTGTGAAGCGCTGCCACAAGGCTGGAGTCCAGGTCATGGTCGAAGGGCCGGGGCATGTGCCGCTCGACCAGATCGAGATGAACATGAAGATAGAGGACAAAATTTGCGGCGGTGCGCCGTTCTACATTCTTGGTCCGGTTGTTGCCGACTGTGCGCCGGGATACGATCATATTTCGAGTGCGATAGGCGGAGCGCTTGGTGCATTCCATGGTGCGGCGATGCTCTGCTATGTCACACCTAAGGAACATCTCGGGCTTCCTGAGCTTGAAGACGTCAGGAACGGTGTGATTGCATACAAGATAGCGGCCCATGCCGCAGATGTCGCGCTCAAGAAACCGCATGCAAGATGCCGTGACGATGCGATAAGCCGTGCCCGTGCCGACTTCGACTGGGAAAAGCAGTTCGAGCTCGCGCTTGATCCCGAACGTGCCCGCGAATATCGCAGCCAGGCCTTGAAGAGATCAGTCGGTAAAAAAGGCAAGGACGAATCTTTCTGCACGATGTGCGGTCCCAAATTCTGCTCGATGCGCCTGAGCAAGGAAATAGAGAAATAAAC
>JANYBI010000430.1 GCA_025360875.1 Lentisphaerota bacterium | reverse complement strand
ATAAATACGTATAATAATAATGAGGCTTTAACGAAGTCGCCTTGTTAAAATCTCCAAGGGCTAACTTGAACTCACCTCTTTCCTGGTAAAAATTACCTCTAGAACACAGAGCCTCATAATATGATGGATTGAGCTCAATTGCCTTATTAAGGTCTGACAAAGCTTTTTCACCATCATCTTTTTCTATATATGCGATAGATCTCCAGTAATATGCTTCACATCTATTAGGTTCTTCAGATATTGCTCTTGTCAAATAATAGATTGCCTTATCATATTCACCACTGTTTAGCCAGCGGCATCCCATGCCTGTATCTTGATAATACTGACACCCCATAATACATGAAAGTAGTAAGGAGATATATGCGAAACAAATTCCTGACTTTAGTATCCTCATATAGTTTATCCTATTATGCTTTTAAGGACTTCTTATACGATGTATACGATCCCCGGGGATCAAATACGGAACACCTACACCCGGGATACGATCAGTGCTGGAACAACCAATGAATACCCCAGGGAGCTATGAATGCAAACAACAGAGTTGCCACACACATAAACCATACGACAAGCAATCGGTTTAAGGGCAGCTTGGGTTCATTAAGATTTAGATGTCTAATCATCTTTACTCCAAGAGTTTTTAGTGCCAAGAAAATGCCAATACCCACTATTAATCCAAGAGTAAACCCAACCCAAGTGGCAGCAATCTTCTTAACTGCCGTAAATAAACACCAACCCCATGACATTCCCGCATAAAGACATATAAATAACCAATATTGCATATGAGCTCCAATTATTTATAGACCCCGCTCCCAGCATAATTACCGCTTTGCCCCTTGGTGCCACGGGGGATCAAATAAGGCTCAATAAAAGAGACTTTTTCCTCACCATGGACTACATCCGACAGTCACTTCCTTGGCATGGCACCGGCAGCCTTACACTTCTTAAGCTTTTGATGGATAAGTTTTAATTTCCCAATAAAGCTTAATTTCCATATTCTCTCATGTCCTTCTAGGAGATTGTCCATATTAAGTTCTCTTCTATCCTCCTTTTCCATTTTACAAAAAAATTCATTAGCTCTCCTGATGCATAAAAGCTCTATTCTTTCTCTGGTATATTTATTAGAAGGCATCTTTTTATTATGTAATTCTCCGTGAAAAGCCTCATGCACAATTAAAGTAGCAATAATTTTAATGCGCAAATCCATATCACTGACAGCAGACCTGATTTCCCCATAGTCAACAGAGCAAATGCGCAAGAAGTGTCTGTATTGAGCAGCAAAGGGAGATTCCTCATTGGTTATAATATGTATATTTTTCTGAACTTTCTTAAACTTCAAAGGATCAACTTTATCTATTAAATCGAGAGACTTCTCCGCTACAATGAAAAAATCAGGATCTTTGTTGTATATGGATAAATCATATAACTTAAAATTACAGTATTCTACTTTTGTTTTTCTTCTTGCAAACAAACAAATAGATTCAGAAACAGCATCTAATAGTCTGTATACATGCAATCTGTTTAAATAATAATAAGTATATCTCAGAATGCTCATGCTTTATACGATCCCCGGGGATTGCTAATATATTGATTATCTCTAATTCGTAGCCTGGGATAAGCTAATATATTGAAGTTAAGAGGCATAAATGCAAAACAACCCCCCCGTTTTCAGGCCTTAAAATCAAATTTAAGGCCTGTTTTAGTAACCGTTAAGCTTGACAACTTGAGACTGAAATGGATTTTTCCTCATAAGTAGGGCGGTTTTTCCTGTCCTGAGCCTGTCGAAGGAAAACCGCCAACCAAACGTCGGGTTAAAACCCGACATACTTTCGGTGACTATATACTCGCGTTTCCAGCTCTTCTTAGAACTTTATTTTGAACGTCCGTATTTCAAATGGTTTGATCTCGAACGCGATTCCGCTCTTCCTGAAGTCAATCTTCTTATCTTCACGCTCAAGCAGATTGCACTCGGTGGCGGCGGAGATAGGCTTGTCGAAAGCAAGCGTCACAGGCGCCTGTTTCCCCTGCCGTTCAACTACGCGGACAATGATATCGTTCGACTTGTCAGCCTTTTTGACCGCCTCAAGCGTCACATTGCTTGCGTCTATTGACATGAAGGAATGCTGTTTTGCAAGACTTCCCTTTTTCTGTTTTGCAACCATCACGCCGTCTGCAGGATTATTCAGATCGAGTCCCTGCTGAATGGTGCCTGCTTCGCGCCAGGTTCCGGCATGCGGATAGACAGCATAGGTGAAAAGGTGCTCTTCCTGGTCCGATTTGGCGTCGGGATTGAGCGGTCCGCGCAGGAGCGTGAGCGACATCATGCCGTCGAACGCCTCATGCCCGTATTTGCAGTTGTTCAGGATGCTGATGCCGAAGTCTGGTTGGGAAAGATCCATCCAGTAATGCGCCGGCACTTCGAACTTGGCTTCGTCGAAACTGTTGTTGCGGTACGCGCTGCGCTCGATGGTGCCAAAGGGAATATCGTAGGCCGCCAACCGCGAAGTGACGTTCGTGAAGAACCGCGTCTTGAGCAGCTTCTGCTGTTCATGCCAATCAACATACGTTTCAAACTCGACCCGGCGTGAATACTTTCCGAGCACGATACGCTGCTCCATTTTGGAGTTGAAGAAACGGCGCGTCACCTTGATGCTAGAACGGACCGGTCCCTTTTCGCAGATCTCGATTTTCGCGCCCGAAATATCAAACTCCACATCGGTATAACTCGGTGCGATATCCCATGCCTCGTACTTGCCCGGGACATCCTCGTACAGTTTGAGGACGTTACCCTTATTCTTTGCAGTGAAGCATTCGCGCTTTGCCTCCTTGCAATACAGGGAGACGATTTCACCTTCCTTATTGATAACAACTTTGAGAAAATCATTTTCGAGCGTCGTAGCGCTTACGGAAACCTGAGAAAATACGGTTTTCCCCTTGCCGGGACGAATATGATACACGGCGTAGCCTACCTGAGGCAGATTCCGGGCCCAGAAGCACAGCATATCGGCACCGGTTTCATAATTCTTGACAATCTGTGACGGAACTTCGTTCCCCGCGGCGTCAACAATGTGTACATTCTTCTGCATGCCAGTGATCGACACGATCGTGTCGCGTACCTGCGCCAGCATGTTGAACACCACCACCGCCAAACCGTCGCCGGTAGTATCGATTTTTGACGCAATTACATTGGTCGCATCGGTAAACACGCCGGTTCCGGTCTCGATTGCCCGATCATATGTTTCCAGCAGGTCAAAATATACCGGATGAATATGCGAGCCAGGCAGCGAGTCATGGAACTGGTTGGTGAGAACTTCTTTCCATCCGGCATCGAGTTTTTCCTGCGGGTATGCGGTTCCTGTCAGGGTCGCGCAGATTTCCGCTTTCCGGTAGAGGTTCTCGCAGAACCTGTTGAGTTTTTTCAGTTTTGCCTTTGTCGTATGGACACCGCGGTGCTCTTCGAGATACAGCTCATCATTCCATATCGGCAGGTTGGCTTTCAGACTTTTCTGGTACATGCTTTCAAGCGCGCCTTCTATGGTTGAAGACTTTGTCGGTGTTAGACCGGGGAAATCCTGATAGCGCTTCATATATTCGAGCATCTCGGCATCAGGTCCGCCGCCACCGTCGCCCCAGCCGTAGTTGTAGAGGGACTCGCCAATCCTGGTCTTGTCGGAATAGTTGTCCCAGTGCTTGGTCATGTGGTCGGCCTCGACCGTGCCGATAAAATGCGTGGGCGGACACAGTGAGAAAATACGCGAACCGTCGGGACCCTGCCACCAGAAGGTGTGCTTGGTCCAGGGATTGGTATCGTTCCATACCACCATCTTATGTGTCACGAAATATTTGAGACCAGCTTTCAGCAGTATCTGCGGCATGGTCCACGCGTTGCCGAACACATCCGGACACCAGCAGGTTCTTGGCGTGACGCCAAATTCCTTTTCGACATACGAAATACCATATGTCAGCTGGCGGACAAACGATTCCCCGGAGAGCAGGTTGCAGTCGGGTTCCACCCACATGGCGCCGATCACTTCCCAGCGGCCATCGCGCACACGCTTCTTGACTTCTTCGAACATGGTGGGATAATTGCGCTTCATCTCCTCGTACATGAGGGGCTGGCTCTGCGCGAATTTATAATCGGGGAACTGGTCGAACAGGCGGAGCGTCGTTGCGTGCGTACGTCCGAGCTTGCGCACGAATTCGGCATGTGTCCACAGGAAGACCACATCCAGATGGGAATTGCCCGACAGGTGTATCAGACCTTCTCTTTTGAAGGCATCGGATTCGTAGATTTCGCGTCTGAGTATTGCGCGCGCCTTTATAACATTCTCCCTGAATTTTTTGGCGGACGTCTCATTCTGGTCGATACAGGCGATGGCCTTGGACATTTTACTTTTGAGGAACTCGACCAGGTTCATTTCCGCATTGGGCATGACCATTACATTGTATGCCGCGCGGAAATCCCAGTAGATGTCATTCATTTCCTGGTCCATCACGGCAAAGTAGGAGCATTCAAAATCCTTGATCTCGGTTTCGCCGAAGTGCCAGAAGATATACGATTCGACTTCAAAATCGTATTTTTCCTTGCCGGACGCCTTGTCGGTAAGCGGTACGGTATCGCGGAACGGATCGAGGCCGTGATAAGGTTTTCCATCAATATACAGAAGGGAGTCGCCGCCAAAATAAATCTTGAGCACGACTTTTTTACCTTTGAACGAAGCAGGCATCTTTGCCTTGCACCGGAACATTGCGGATTTGTCGGGGCCGCCCCATTTCTGGCCAACTTTAATCGGAAGCCATTTTTCGGATTCGTAGACGCGTTCACGATGGCGCGTGTAGGTGAACGGACGGTATTCCCAGCCATCGAGCTGTTCGGTCTCCGGAAAGATCATGGCCTTGAGAGAGCTGATCTTGATGTCGACCGTTTCCTCGAAAGAAATGATGCGGCGCTGCTTGGCCTTGATCTCTTCGCGCCAGCGGCGCAGTATGGTATCGATGCCCGACGTTTTCCCAGCCATGATAATACCTCCGGAAATGTATGAGATGTTTGAAATGGATTTGAAACAAACTAAATTGTGAATATATCAGATATTTGAATATAAAACAAGCATGCACATCGGGTAATTCGCTGTGCGATATCACGAGGAATATGCCAATGAAAGGTCAGTTTTTCCCATCTTGCCTAAGATGGTGTTCAGTCGCCTGCGCACTGTGCAGCATAGCGGCAGCAGGAGGGGACACGCCGGCACCAGCCAAACCTGAACGTGCCCGGCTGGTCTTCCTGGGGTCATCCACCACGGACGGCAATACCTATCCTGAGCTGGTCAGTCAGGCATTGACGGCTGCCGGACAGCCAGCACCGCTCTGTTTCAATGCCGGTGCCGGTGGCAATACCACGGCCGCCATGGCGAAGAGGGTGGAGCATGACGTTCTCGCCCGGAAACCGACACTGGTAATCCTGCAGGCCGGCGCCAACGACCCGGGCAACAAAGTCACGGTTGAAGAATTTGCCAAAGCTGTGAATGGTATTGCCGAACGGCTGCAAACTGCCAAGGTGCCGTTTATGTTTCTGACCACAAATATCCGCGGACCCAAACGGATGCAGGAGGAACCGCTGCTTATCCAGTATAATGCCGAACTAAAGCGTCTGGCTGAGCGTTTCAGTTGTCCGATAGCCGATGCCTATAAACTCGAAGACGCTGCACGCACAGCCGGCAAGCAGGTGATCGAGGAAGACAGCCTGCACCCGAATTTCGCCGGGCACCAGCTGTTGACCAGGGCCGTGCTGGATGCCATGGGCTTTCCGCAGGCAGTGGTGCCGGCAACCTACGAGCCTGCGCAACTTCCCGGCATCATCAGCACTTGGCTGTTGAGCAGCCTGCCGGACAAAAGTCCTTTGACCGCCACCGCTGTTCAGGCGCTGACGCCCGACGCAAAGTGGACGCATTTCAACCTTCCTGAGACCGATCCGCAGTCCAACTGGTGGCTGGAAGGTGAACGCCGGCGCGGAGTGGCATTGTCGCTGAAAGCGCGTGCCGGTGCAGGGGTGCGCTATGTCGGTGTTGCGGAACTCGAGGAGCCGGTGGCGCGCCAGGCAGTGCTCAATACCGGTGCAGGTCTGCAGGCAGTGTGGCTGAATGGGGAACGCGTTTACGAGAGCAAGGAATGGGCCGGCTGGCATCCGGGCCGGGATAGGATTCCAGTTGCATTGAAAGCAGGACGGAACACGATTGTCATCGAAACGGGGGAAAACTTTTTCCTGAGTATCACTCCTGATGCAGACTGGTAGGCTTGCCACAGAAGATTTTATTTTCTGAAATCGCCAGGCTTCTTGCCTGTCTCCTTGCGGAACACCAGATAGAAATGGCTGAGCGACTTGAAACCGCAGGCGCTGCCGATGCGATCAAACTCCATGTCCGAATTCTTTAGCATCTCAATCGCTTTCCTGATTCTCACCGAATTCAGATATTTGACCAGGGTAGTTCCTGTCTTGCTGGCGAAAATAGTATGGAAATGGCTCCTGCTGAAATTGGTCAACTTTGCAGCCTGTTCGACATTGATATCATATGTGAAGTTTGTCTCCAGAAAACGGCAGAAGTCATTTATCTTGTCTTCCGGACTGGCCTTGAGCTTCTGCTTTGTCTCGAACTTTGTTTTTGAATTCCTCATGAGGACGACCGCGAGTTCCTCGAATCGCGCCCGAATCGCGAGCTGGTAGCCGATTCTCCGGATCTTGTTCTCCCTGATGATCTCCTCGAAAATCTGCCTGGCCTTCGCCACACCTTCGGATGAAAGATTGATTCGGATCATTCCTCTTAAGGCATTCTCCTTGAGCATCTTGAAAATCATTCCGAATTCGAGATCATTTCCGGTGAAACTGAGAAGAGTTGAATCCCTGATATTCAGGACGTATCCCCTGCATTTCTCCTTCTCCGAACTGTTCCCGATGTGGAGCTGCCCTGCGGGGAAGAGGAAAAAGTCATCCTTTTTCATCTTCACAGTCCTGCCATCCAGATGCTGTGTGCCACGTCCTTCGGCGCACAGGAAAAACTCATGGAGATTCTCATGGCAGTGGATGACCGGACGCGGATTGTGTCCGAGCAGGATGTCCAAGGCGTATATGTCCTTAAAAATATCCATAAATCGTATAAATTAATAATATGACAAAGTTATTAGAAAGACTTGAAATCTATTCATTATATCCTAGTTTTTGGTCTGTGCAAATAAATATTAGACGGTAAAACAGATAAAATAATAATCCAAAACGGATTTTTTAATAACTTTAAGGGTGAGGACAGAATGAGCGGCAAGATAAGAGCAGTTTTATGCGGGTGTGGCGGGATATGCAAGGCATGGCTGAATCCGATCGCAGGATTCGATGACGTCGAAATTGTCGGACTCGTTGATATCAAACTCGAGAACGCCGAGAAGATCAAGCAGGAATGCAAGCTGGAAAAGGCTGTTACAGGCACTGACCTGAAGAAAGTCCTGCGGAAAACAAAGCCGGACGCCGTATTCGACTGCACAGTCCCGGTAGCGCATCCGGACGTGACAATAACCGCCTTGAAAAAAGGTTGCCATGTCCTTGGCGAAAAGCCGATGGCAGAGAGCATGAAGGCCGGTCAGAAGATGGTCAAGACTGCGGAGGACAAGAAAAAGATCTACTCTGTCATACAGAACCGCCGTTATTTGGACAACATCGTAGCATACCGCGATTTCATAAGATCCGGAGAGATCGGTGAAATCACCACTCTCAATGGCGATTTCTATATTGGCGCGCATTTCGGCGGTTTCAGGGACGTGATGAAGCATGTGCTTCTCGTCGACATGGCGATACACACTTTCGACCAGGCGCGTTTCATTTCCGGCAAGGATCCGGTTTCAGTATATTGCCAGGAGTTCAATCCGAAGGGCTCATGGTATGCCCATGGCGCATCTGCTGTCGCAATCTTTGAAATGACTGATGGCGTGGTATTCACCTATCGCGGAAGCTGGTGTTCCGAGGGAATCAACACTTCCTGGGAATGCGACTGGCGTACAATCGGAACAAAGGGCACGTGCACCTGGGATGGGGGAGCGACAATCAAAGGACAGGCTGCCAATGCGGATGAAGGCTTTATCAGGGCCCAGAAGGATTTCACGGTTCCTGTCGAGAAGAAAATTGTCCATGGGGGACATGCCGGAGTGATCCGCGATTTCCTGGATTGCGTTAAGAACGGTGGAGTGCCGCAGACGGTCTGCCAGGACAACATCAAGAGCCTCGCCATGGTGCATGCCGCGGTCAAGAGCGCGGAGACAGGCAAGAAGGTAGCAATCAAGGTCTGAAATTCGTTCGTAGTTAATGTCGTAAGGCATGTTCCTTAAGTAAAACAGGCTTTTAGCCTGTATTTTATTTTCTGTTCCAGCTTAAGAAAATTAAAAAAATTGCAGGCTTAAAGCCCGCATTACTAAAGAAAGGATTGTTCGATGAAACATGATCTGAAGAAGGAAGACATCAGGATCGGAACTCTTGTAGGTGCAGTGCAGAAGGATACGTGCGGCTACATCAGGCAGATCCTGCCTCACGGGTTCGAGAGTTTCTCGCTTACGTTCTGGCAGACAACGGATGGCGCCGATATCAAGAAGCTCGCCAATGATGTGAAGGCGACGCTGGAAGGTACGGGCGTGGTGATCAGTTCTATCGGCATATTTGGAAACCCCCTCGAGACCGGTGAAGTTGACAAGAAGACGGTCAAGGGCTGGGAAAAGCTCATCGACAACGCCCATCTTTTCGGTACTGACATTGTCGCAGGATTCGCAGGCAGGGTCAGGGGCAAATCCATTCCTGACTCCATTCCACGCTACAAGAAGGTCTTCGGCCCCCTTGTGAAGCGCGCAGAGGACAAGGGCGTGAGGATTGCATTTGAGAACTGCGACATGGGCGGAACCTGGCAGACCGGCGACTGGAATATTGCGCAGATTCCCGTTGTCTGGGACATGATGTTTGATGCAGTCCCGTCCAAGAATGTAGGTCTTGAGTGGGAGCCCTGCCACCAGATGGTCAAGCTCATCGATCCGATGCCGCAGCTCAAAAAATACGCCAACAAGATCTTCCATATCCACGGCAAGGATGCCACGGTTCACTGGGACACTGTCCGTGAATTCGGCGTCTACGGCGCGAAGCAGTATGCATTCCACCGCACTCCGGGATTCGGTGACAGCAACTGGACCAACATAATCTCCGAGCTCAGGATCGGCGGTTTCAAAGGTTCAATCGACATCGAAGGATGGCATGATCCCATCTACAGGGGCGACCTGGAAATGACCGGACAGGTACATGGTCTCAATTATCTGAAGAACTGCCGTGGCGGAAGCTACGTTCAGAATCCGGTGGTCTGATTCTGATATTATAGAAGATTAAAAAAAATGCCGGAAAGAAATTTCCGGCATTTTTATTTTTAGACATTGCCAGCCGATCACACTTGTTTTCGCTAGTGGATAGGTTGACTCTTCACTTTCCAATCTGCACTAATATCTTCCACATCTGTTCGGGCTGTGTGCAGTCGAGCATTTTCTTCCTGTTTTCAGATTTGCTGAAATAGTTCGCCAGCTTCGAGATCAGTTCAATATAGAAGATGCTGGTCTGCATCGGCACCGCGGAGACGAAGAAAATTGAAAGGCTGTCCCCGTTTTCCTTGATCCCCGGCTTCACTGTCCCTACGGCAAGGGTAAGGCCGCACGCCCTGATGTCCCTGGCATGCGGGAACGCCATGCCGGAACCTACGGCCGTAGTGATAAGGGATTCGCGGCTGAGAAGCGCTTTCACAAACAATCCGCCGTCCAGCACAAAACCCGCCTTGGCGCACTGCTGGCCGATGGTCTCTATGACGTCCCCCTTGGATTTTGCCTTCATATGGGGGAGCATCAGCTCCTGCGAGGAAAACCTGGCGACACCCTTGTACTGGTGGAATTCGTCACTCGGTCTTGCAAAGTGCCCCTCGTCATAATATAGGAAACGCCCGCATGTCGGACATGATATGCAGTTGCTTGTTGACATTACGGAATTTGTTACGCCTACAGGGATCTTCATGAAACAGCTGGTGCATGCGCTGTTTACCATGGGGCACACGAAAATATCGTATTTTTTCGAAATTCTCTCATATATGACGCTTACTTCCGGAGGCAGGATCTTTTTAAGCCCGCCTATGTTTTTCCTGAGCTCTGCGCAGGTTTCCTCCTCGGCGGCTCCCTTGAGAGACCTGTGTTCGCGGAGGGCTATTTCAAGATCCTGCATCTGGAGAAGTTGATTTATGTATTTATTCATGACAGCCTCTGTTGGGAGGGAAACCTTGGGAGATTCAATCCTGGTTCCCTTGAGTTGTTAAAAAAATAACTGGCGTAGGGAAGTATAACGTGCGATCCAGGAAAAAGCAAAGGTTTGCGCGCATATTTCTAGACAGGCATATGGAAAACGACAGAGGCCTCGGGGGACAGCATAAAAAAAGAACCCCGGGTTTTTGAGCCCGGGGTTCTTGGTATACTTAAAACTGAGGGGGAATTATTTCTTCCCGCCCTTTTCAGCGTCTTCCTTGCGGATGCTGCTTTCAACGGCGTCAAGAGCGGAGAGCGAATCTTCATCGAGCATCTCACCGACCTTGATGTTGCCGAGGGCTGCCGCGACTTCCTCGCCGGCGGCCTTGAGGGCCTCCTCGGAGTAGTTCTGCTTGGCGGCCTTCACGCTCAGACCGATGCGGCGTTCCTCCCTGTCGATCTTGATGACCCTCGCCTCGATTTCATCACCGAGAGTGAGCACGTCCTTGACACGTTTCACATGATCATCGCTGATCTGGGAAATATGGATGAGGCCGTCGATCTTGTTGGAAAGCTCGATGAACGCGCCGAACGCGGTGATCTTGGTGATCTTGCCCTTAACCATGTCGCCGATCTTGTAGAGTTCGTCGATCTTCAGCCATGGGTCGGTCTCAAGCTGCTTGATACCGAGTGAAATCCTCTGCTGTGCGGGATCGATGTCGAGTATGACGGCTTCGACTTCCTGTCCTGCCTTGAGCAGTTCGTTCGGATTGTTGATCTTCCTGGTCCAGGACATGTCGGACACGTGGATCATTCCGTCGATGTCGTTTTCGATCTCGACGAACGCGCCATAGCTGGTCATGTTCCTGACCTTGCCGGCGATCTTGCTTCCGGCAGGATATTTCTGTGCAAGGACTTCCCACGGATTCTGCGTGGTCTGGCGGAGTCCGAGCGATATCTTCTTCTGGTCCTTCTGGATGTCGAGGACGACGGCTTCGACTTCCTCGCCGACACTGAGCACTTCACCGGCCTTGGTGATGCGCTTGGTCCAGGACATTTCGGAGACGTGGATGAGGCCTTCGACCCCTTCGGAGATTTCAACGAACGCACCGTAAGGCATGATGTTGACTACGCGGCCCTTGATGGTGGCGCCGACAGGATATTTCTCGTCGATCTTGATCCACGGATTCTCGGTCTTCTGCTTGAGTCCGAGGGATACGCGTTCCTTGTCATAGTCGATATCGAGTATGACCGCATCGATCTTCTGTCCGATCTCGAGCATTTCCGAAGGATGGGATATGCGTTTCCAGGACATGTCGGTGATATGGAGGAGACCGTCGAGACCACCGAGATCGATGAATGCGCCGAAGTCGGTGATGTTCTTGACGACACCAGCCCTGACGCTGCCTTTGGTCATGTCCTTGAGAAGGGTGCTGCGCTTGTCGGCGCGGTCGGCTTCGAGGAGCTCCCTGCGTGAGACGACGATGTTCTTCCTGTCGATATTGATCTTGAGTATCTTGAGGTCGTATTCCTTGCCGATGAAGTCGTCCATGTTGCGGACAGGGGCGATGTCGAGCTGTGAGCCGGGAAGGAACGCCTCGATTCCGAAGAGGTCGACGATGATTCCGCCCTTTACGCGATGTTTCATGAGACCCTTGATGACCTGGCCTTCCTTGTATTCGGAGCAGAGGATGTCCCATGACTTCTGGAATGCCGCCTTGGAGACGCTGAGCTTGGGCATGTTGTTTTCGTCCTCGATCTGTTCGAGGAACACGTCGATCATGTCGCCGGCCTTGATGTCGTTCCAGTTCTTGAATTCTTCGGACTGGATGAACCCTTCAGACTTATATTGGATATCGACCAGGACGCCGTTGTCGCGTTTTTCAATGATCTTGCCCTTGAGGATGGATCCCTCGACAAAGTTGGTTTTCATTTCCTGATTGAGCAGTTCCTCCATGGAGGACGGCATGTTTTCGAGGTCGATGAAGCTTGATACGTTGTTGGTCTGTTCGCTTGACATTTTGACACTGTTCTTGTTAATTGTTTTTGTTTTAAGACGACTTCCCGCATTCAGGATCATTTCCCGAGCGGGTGCATATTCTAGACCGCCCCCTGCAAAATGCAATATATATTCAGAAATATTTTCCGAGGAAAATCCCGTTAAAAAGACCTAAGGGCAGGAAAATCGCATTGTTTCATGTATAACACGCTGGCTATTAATTAGATAAGCTAAAACAGGGTCTTTCATCCTCCCGGATTGCATGAAAACTCTTGAATTTGGGGTAAAAAGCTATAAAATCTGCATATGAAATATTTGCTACAAATATTCCTGTTCTCATTCCTCTCCTTTTGTCTGCTTGCCGATGACATGGTGGATATCGGGAAACTTCAGGAAACTGCCGACAGCGGTGATGCCGGTGCGCAATACGAACTTGCTGTTTACTATTTAAGAGGTGCTGGAGGCACTAGGGATCTTGCAAAAGCTTTTGAGTGGTTTTCAAAGTCGGCAGTTCAGGGAAATACCAAATCCCAATACAGTCTGGGGTTTTGTTATTCGGAAGGTTTAGGAGTTGAGAAGGATAAAGTCAAAGCCATTGAATGGTATACCAAGGCGGCTGAGAAAGAATTTGCAAAGGCGCAATATAAGCTAGCAGTTTGCTATCAAAACGGAGAAGGCGTTGAACAGGACGAGAAAAAGGCTTTTGAGCTCTATGCCAAGGCTGCAACGCAAGGGGAAGCAGATGCGCAAAATAGCCTTGGCAATCGCTATTATGAAGGGACAGGAGTTGCCAAAGACGAGAAAAAAGCCTTTGAGTGGTTCGCAAAAGGTGCAGAACAAGGACACGCTAGGTCGATTTACAATTTAGGTGCCTGCTATGCAAATGGCTCCGGTGTTGCTAAAGACGAACAAAAGGCAGTTGAACTTTATTCCAAAGCTGCAGAGCTAGGGCATGCCATTGCACAGTTCAACCTTGGATATTGTTATTATAAAGGGACAGGAGTTGCGAAAGATGACAAGAAAGCCTTCGAATGGTTCTTGAAGGCCGCAGAGCAGGAAAATGTTATTTCCCAATATTTTACAGGTTTATTTTATAGGGATGGCGTAGGTGTTGAAAAAGATGATGCCAAGTCTTTCGAATGGTTCAAGAAGGCGGTTGAACAGGGAGATTCGGACGCCCAGGTAAGAATTGGGTATTACTATGAAGAAGGAATAGGAACTGCAGTTGACATCAGGAAGGCCGTTGAATGGTATTCAAGGTCGGCAGAACAAGGAAATGCCAGCGGGCAACGTAATCTTGCAGTTTGTTATGAAAATGGAGAAGGTATTGAAAAGGATGAGAAAAAAGCCTTTGAGCTTTATATGAAGGCCGCTGCGCAGGGAGATGCCCTTGCACAATGCAATCTCGGGTTTTGTTATGATAAGGGGAAGGGAGTAATCACAGATCATGTTAAAGCTGTTGAGTGGTTTACCAAGGCGGCCGAGCAGGATAATGCCAGAGCATTATTCAACCTAGGTGTCTGCTATGCAAATGCCTCCGGCGTCTCCAAGGATGAGAAAAAGGCAACGGAATTTTATATTAAAGCAGCTGAACTTGGATATGCCAAAGCACAATATAATATGGGTATCCGTTATCAAAAAGGCAGAGGAATTGGGAAAGACGAAACTAAGGCAGTTGAATGGTTTAAAAAGGCGGCTGAGCAGGGCAATGTCAATTCGCAAGGTGCCCTTGGCCTCTGTTATGGCAAAGGACAGGGCGTACCTGCTGACAAGCAGAAGGCATTCGAGTGGTATGGCAAGGCCGCCGATCAGAAGGACGAGATAGCTTCAATCCAGATGGCCTGCTATTATTTTGGAGCCTCCCGTTTTGAAATCAATTCCGCCAAGGCGATGTCATATCTGGAAGCGGCGGCGGACAACGGATCTTCATCCGCGCAGATATACAGCGCCTGTGCATACTTTAATGGATATTGCATGCTAGTCGATGAATGTAGCAATTCTCTGGTCATAGGCAATGTGCCGGCGGATCTGGACAAAGCTATCAAATATGCGAAGATGGGGACAGTGTCGCAGAAAAAAGGCATAAAGTATCTTTCCGCTGTTATCCTGATAACCGGTTATTTGAAAAAAGGGGATTTGAAGGAGGCGGCAGGGGTCGCGAAGGAATTTCCAGCAATGCTGTGCTTCGTTTTCTTCGGATATATTTTCCTGACAATCGGATTTATCCTATTGGTTGCGATTATGTTCTGGATCTATGCCAAATCCCGTCTGGGACAGGGCGATAGGGGGCCCTGGTGCCTGCTGGATTTCTTTTCGCTCCTTGTAATTCTAGTTCCTTTCGCCTTTATTACGTATGTGGTTCTGCTGCTGCCTTTCCATTTCCTGACATGCGCCGTCCTTCAGACATTGATCCTGTTTGCGTTCGGCGTCGTTTTCTTTGCAATTGTGATCACATGGAGAGGGGCCACCCTGAAAGATGCGTTTGGCCTGAGAGCTGTCCCCGTAAAGACTTTCCTCTTATGGGCGCTCGTGTTTTTTGCAGGCATATACCTTTTCGAATTGTTCTATCTGTGGGGATGCGGCTTCCTCGGAATAAAACTGAAACCGCAGATTGTCGCTGAGCTCCTGGCATCCAAGAGCCTTTACGGATTCCAGCTGGTCTTTGTATTCCTCGTGACCTCGATCGCAATACCCGTCGTGGAGGAACTGATCTTCAGGGGCATAGTCTACCAGTCGCTGAAGACAATTATGCGGCCATGGATTGCGATCGCGATATCCTCCGCGATCTTCGCATCCATGCACATGAGCCTTTCATTCTTCATGATTCTCTTCGCCATGGGAACGATATTCGCATATTCCTTCGAGAGGACAAAAAGCATCTATGTTCCAATCTGCCTTCATTGCGCGAATAACGCAGTCATGGTCGCCATAACCATGATTATGCGCTGACCTGAGGGATCGAGCAGATCCGGAATCCAGTTTCGGAAAAACCATAGATGCCCTGGAGCAGCTGACGCCGCAACCAAAGATGTGCCCACAGATGACACAGATAAAGAACACCCACGAATGACACGAAAAAAATATAATTGTTAAGGTTTTGCTATGCAAAAACTTAACAATAAGTTCTGAAATAACCGTGCAAATAAACCACGAAAATGACGGATAGTATTGCAGAGTGATTGTGAATCTTCTTTTTACCCTTCGCCAGTATCGTTTTCCCTCTGTGCCCTCTGTGGTTAGCCCTGGATTAAGACTGAGGGGGTGCACTGCAACCAAAATTATCGAAAAATTAAACTGTTTCCTGCTTGCTTTTGCCGGAACTTCCAGTATTTTGTAGGCTTGTTACAAAAATGTAAAAATAACTTTTTAATTCTTACATAATTGTAATATAGTTTCAAAAGTTGCTTTTCCCGATCATTTTTATATTGCTTGGAAACAGCGACTTGCGAAAGGCGGAGATTCCTTGGCACGCATGGTGCTGATCTCCGGAAGCCGTGGAATACTGCCCTTCAGGGAGTGTGTGGAAAGCAAATCAGACTTTAAAATATTAACAGACGGAGGGACGATGAATCTCAGGAAACATGTGATATCGAACATCGCGAACAAGAAGCTCGATGTCTTCGGAAATGGCAGGGAGACTTCCATAACCGAGATCTATGGCGAGGACGTCTTCAATCTCAAGACGATGAAGGACTATCTTCCCAAGGCGGTCTACAAGAAGCTTCTCCTTACCATAAGGAACGGGGCGACCCTGGATCCGAATATAGCTGACGATGTGGCGAACGCAATGAAACGCTGGGCGTTGAACAAGGGCGCAAGCCACTACACCCACTGGTTCCAGCCTCTCACAGGTTCAACCGCTGAAAAACATGATTCGTTCATCGAGCCCGATCTCGAAGGCGGCGTAATGATGGATTTCTCGGGCAAGTCCCTGGTCAAGGGCGAGCCAGACGCCTCAAGCTTCCCGTCCGGCGGAATCAGGGCGACGTTCGAGGCCCGCGGATATACCGCCTGGGATCCCACCAGCCCCGCATTCATCAAGCACACCTCCTCCGGTGCCGTCCTATGCATACCCACGGCCTTCTGCTCATACACGGGCGAGGCTCTCGACAAGAAGACTCCTCTCCTCCGCTCAATGCAGGCTGTCTCGGCACAGGCCAAGAGGGTCCTTGCATGTTTCGGCGAGAAGATCGACAGCAGAGTTGTCAGCACTCTCGGACCGGAACAGGAATACTTCCTCATAGACAGGGAGCTCTATCTTGCGCGTCCAGACCTCGTGCAGGCCGGACGTACGCTTTTCGGCTGTCCCTCGGCCAAGCACCAGCAGATGGAAGACCATTATTTCGGCGCGGTCAAGGAACGCATCTTCAACTTCATGAACGAACTTGACCAGACGCTCTGGAAGCTCGGTATTCCGGCGAAGACACGCCACAACGAAGTTGCTCCCGCACAGTTCGAGCTCGCACCCATGTACGAGGAACTCAATCTTGCGATAGACCATAACATGATGGTCATGGAAATACTCAGGCAGGTCGCAGCTCACCACGGGCTCGTATGTCTACTGCACGAGAAGCCTTTCGCGGGCATCAACGGTTCAGGAAAGCACAACAACTGGTCGCTCATGATCGGCCATGACGGCAGGAACCTGCTCGAACCCGGGCACAACCCGCATGAGAACGCGATATTCCTCACATTCCTCTGCTCCATCATAAGGGCGGTCGACCGCCATGCCGACATCCTCCGCGCGACAGTCGCGCACGCCGGCAACGATCACCGTCTCGGCGCGAACGAGGCTCCTCCGGCCATCATCTCCATCTTCCTCGGCGAACAGCTGACGGACGTCATCGAGCAGATCGAGAAGGGCGGATCGAAGTCATCCAAGTCCGGCGGCACTATGCATGTCGGGGTCGACACTCTTCCGATCCTTCCGAAAGATGCGACGGACCGCAACCGCACAAGCCCGTTTGCGTTCACAGGAAACAAGTTCGAATTCCGCGCAGTCGGTTCGAACCAGTCGTGCTCTGGGCCGAACATCGCCCTCAACACGATAGTCGCCGAATCGCTTGACGAGATCGCCACCGAACTTGAGAAAGTTCCCGCCGCGAAGTTCAACAGCACCCTCCAGGGAATGCTGCAGGACATCATCAAGAACCACAAGAGGGTCATCTTCAACGGTGACAACTACACGGCGGAATGGGCGAAGGAAGCCGAGAAACGCGGACTTCCGAACTTCAAGAAGACGCCGGAAGCTCTTGATTCCCTCCTTTCCAAGAAGGCCGAGCACCTCTTTGCGAAGTACAAGATCCTGAGCAAGACCGAGCTCCATTCGCGGTATGAAGTCTATATCGAAGAGTACAAGAAGACCATCATGATAGAGGGCAAGCTCGCTCTCGACATGGTCAAGACGATAATTCTTCCTGTTGCGATCAGGCAGCAGGGGGATCTTGCCGACAACGTGATCAAGCTCAAGGCGATTGGCGTTGCTGCCGGAGCTTCCGAGCAGAAGGATAAGGCGGTAGTCATCGGCGGGCTCATTGCGGCTCTCAGCGCGACATGCGAGAAGCTCGAGAAGGCGATCGAAGACCACAAGATCGAGGCTGTCCTCAAGGAAACCGCTGGGCTCAGAGTATCGGTAGACAAGCTTGAGCAGGAAGTTGATGACGACATGTGGCCTCTGCCGAAATACGGCGAGATGCTGTTCATCTATTGATTATGAGGAGCGCCAGCATCTTGCTGGCAAGTGAATTATTGCCGGCGGGACGCCAGCGCTCCATGGATATGGCCGGCTGCAGTTTTTCTGTAGCCGGTTGATTTATAAAAAGAAAAATTTGCAAAAAACCGTTCTCCTGCGGAGGGTGGTTTTTTGTCTTTTTTCACAAATTCCTTTGAATTTTCCGCAAACTGACTTCATTTTAACCGCCACACTTTGCGACTGTCTTGGTATTCCGTAGGGTTGACGGAAGGGATGCGCGAAGGAAGTAAACAAACGGAGGTTTTAATGAACTCTTATGTTGTAAGAGTGTTGGACCAGCTTCAGGAAACTTACCCATGGGAAAAAGAATTCCTGCAGGCTGCGAAAGAAGTCCTTGAATCCCTCAGTCTCCTGATGGACAAGGAAACGAAGTACGAGAAGAACGCGATCCTCGAGAGGATCACAGAGCCTGAAAGGACCATCTGCTTCAGGGTTCCCTGGGTGGATGACAAAGGCAAGATTCAGGTCAACAGGGGCTACAGGGTGCAGTTCAACAGCGCTATCGGCCCGTACAAGGGTGGACTCAGGTTCCATCCGTCGGTGAACCTTGGAATTCTCAAGTTCCTCGGCTTCGAACAGATTTTCAAGAACAGCCTTACCGGACTCCCGATGGGAGGAGGAAAAGGCGGAAGCAATTTCGATCCGAAGGGCAAGTCGGACAACGAAGTGATGAGCTTCTGTAAGAGTTTCATGACCGAGCTCTACCGCCATATCGGCGCAGACACGGATGTCCCCGCTGGTGACATCGGAGTCGGCGGCCGCGAGATCGGATATCTCGAAGGGCAGTACAAGCGCATTGTGAACAGCAACGAATGCGTTCTCACAGGCAAGGCCCTCAACTGGGGTGGAAGCCTCATCCGTCCGGAAGCGACCGGATACGGCGCAACCTATTTCGCCGATGAGATGCTCAAGGCCAAGGGCAAGTCCCTTAAGGGCATGACTGTCCTCGTTTCAGGTTCAGGAAACGTCGCCCAGTATACCGTTGAAAAAGTAAGCCAGCTCGGTGGGAAAGTCGTTTCAGTTTCCGACTCCGACGGCACCATCATAGACAAGGATGGAATTGACGAGGAAAAACTCCAGTACGTGATGGAGCTCAAGAACATCAAGCGCGGACGCATCAGCGAATACGCTAAGAAGTTCAAGTCCGCAAAATTCCACGAAGGCAAGAGGCCATGGGGTCTCGTCTCCGCGGAAGCCGCCTTCCCGTCAGCCACCCAGAACGAAGTCAGCGGCGAAGACGCCAAGGCTCTCGTGAAGAACGGCTGTATCTGCGTGTCCGAAGGCGCCAACATGCCTTCAACGCCTGAAGCCATCGAAGTGTTCATCGAGAGCAAGAAGGTCATGTATGGTCCCGGAAAGGCCGCGAACGCCGGTGGCGTAGCGACATCCGGACTTGAAATGTCCCAGAACTCAATGAGACTCAAATGGGAAGCCAAGGAAGTCGACGAGAGACTCCACCAGATCATGATCAACATACACAAGGCCGCATATGAAGCCGCCGAAATGTATGGCACACCCGGAAACTACGTGAACGGCGCCAACATCGCCGGATTCAAGAAAGTTGCCGACGCGATGATAGATCTCGGTGTCTAATTAAATTTTTTCGTTGAAAGAATTTTTAGCCGGCGGACCTCAAAATCCGCCGGCTTTTTTTTGCGGTATTGGCCGGCTCATAAGATCCGGCCGCGGGTGTTTCCATGGAATGGAATATGCTTGCAATAAAAAGACATGTGGTTTTTTTGCGTCTTGACTCTCGGGTCCAAGTCCAAGTTCTTGCTTTAAACCATTTTGGCGGCTATTGTAGGCTGTAGACAAGTTACGGGAGCTGGAACTCTTATTGCTTGAAGATAAGGGATAAGGTAATTGAGGGGGATATGAAAGTCCGCAGTGCAAAATTCACATTGATTGAACTGCTTATTGTCTTTTCAATCATTGGTATTCTTGCGGGAATGCTGCTTCCAGCACTGGCCAAGGCGAAGAAACGTGCGAAATATACCCGATGGCTTGCCCACAATGCAGCCTGGAACGCCGACCCCGGCACGGTTTTGAATTTCAATTTCACCGACATGAATTATATGGGTGATGACCATGGTGTTTCCAGAAATGCCCTCTATAATGGAGCTTCGGGCTGCGATGAGGAAGGCTTTGACCAGAAGTTCTATAACGGGATATTGCGCACCGGTACGTCATGGGTGCCGAACGGTGGCAGATGGGGATACAACGCCGCCTTGCAGTTCGACGGAGTTAATGGTTACGTGGAAGTTCCAGGGCTCAAGGCATTGAATTTTGATCCTGTGAAAAGAGACATTGCCGTGA
>JANYBI010000426.1 GCA_025360875.1 Lentisphaerota bacterium | reverse complement strand
CTGGAACTTCTGTCCGGCTGCGGATTTCGCAAGTCCGGGTTCGAGCTTGCAGTCTTTCAGTATTTCCAGCGAGCGAGGATTCAGGAACGACTTGAAATCGCCTTCCTCGGCGGAAACATCGGCGACTGAAAGAAGACGCTCATAGAGACGCAGTTCAGCTGTAACGGCATGTTCCGCGGAAACCCAGTGGATCGTCCCTTTGACTTTTCTTCCGTCCGGCGTGTTGCCGCCTTTTGTGGCGGGATCATAATTGCAGTGTACTTCGGTGATCTCGCCTGTTGCAGGATCTTTGACGAAGCTTGTGCATGTCACGAGATAACCGGATCTGAGTCGTACTTCCTTGCCGGGTGACATGCGGAAATAATCTTTCGGTGGAACTTCCTTGAAATCATCCTTTTCGATATAAAGCACCTTTGAGAAGGGAATTTTCCTTGTTCCTGCCGCCGGATCTTCAGGATTGTTGATGGCATCCATCATTTCGGTCTGGCCTTCGGGATAATTGTCGATGACAAGTTTCAAAGGTCTGAGAACGGCAAGCGCTCTCGGAGCATTCTTATTCAGATTTTCCCTTACGCAGTGTTCAAGCAGCGCCATGTCGGTAAGGCTGTTGAACTTTGTCACACCGATTGTCTCGCAGAAACTGCGAATAGCCTCAGGCGTGTATCCTCTTCTCCTCATGCCTGCGATTGTCGGCATGCGCGGGTCGTCCCAGCCGCTGACAAGTTTCTCCTGCACGAGCTGCAGGAGCTTGCGTTTGCTCATCACGGTATATGCCAGGTTCAGTCTGGCGAATTCAATCTGCTGCGGATGGCATTTTACGGAGAGCTGGTCAAGTATCCAGTCATACAGCGGGCGGTGGATCTCGAATTCAAGAGTACAGATTGAGTGGGTTATACCCTCTATGGCATCTGAGATGCAATGTGCGAAATCGTACATGGGATAGATGCACCACTTGTCGCCGGTCCTATGATGCGTAGATCGCAGGATGCGGTAGATGACAGGATCGCGCATATGGATGTTCGGCGAGGTCATGTCGATTTTAGCACGGAGTATGCGGGACCCGTCCGGGAATTCTCCGGCACGCATCTTCTTGAACAGATCGAGGTTTTCCTCTGGGGAACGGTTCCTGTATGGGCTTTCTTTCCCGGCTTCGGTGAGGGTTCCTCTCAGACCTTTTATTTCATCAGCGCTGAGATCGCACACATACGCCTTGCCTTTCTGGATGAGCTCGACAGCATATCCATAGAGCTGTTCGAAATAGTCGGAGGCGTAATATTCGCGGTCGTCCCAGGAGAATCCGAGCCATTTCACATCCTCCTTGATTGAATCCACGTATTCGACTTCCTCCTTGCTGGGATTGGTGTCATCGAGCCTGAGATTGCAAATGCCGTCATATTTCAATGCGGTACCGAAATTGAGGCAGATGGATTTCGCATGGCCGATATGGAGGTAGCCGTTCGGTTCAGGAGGAAACCTGGTATTTACTTTTTTCCCTTCGAGCTTGCCGCTCTTGAGGTCCCCGTCTATTATCTCATGTATGAAATTCGATGGCAGATTTATGTTTTCAGATGGCATTTTTATTTCCTTTGGTATTAAAGAATGATTGTGGGTACAGAATTTAGACAGGATTACGGGATTTTCAAGATGTTATCCTTCCTTCACAATGTTCATAGTATATTCAAAGTTATGGCGTAGCATGGACTCCTCGGAACAGGATTTTATAGCTTGAAAACCGCCTACATGGTTATATTTTATGATCGTTTCCTCTAATGCCATAATTAACAAATGGTTATGAATTATAAATGGAGCCCATATGATGAACCGCCGTGATTTTTTAAGCCGTGGGGCGCTGGGCCTTTTTGGCCTCCAGGCTGCCTCGATGTCGATTGGGAATACTGCATCAGCCGCACCCGCCGCCCCGGAAATATTAGGTGCTGTCGGAAACAGCAGCTTTTTCAGTAACTCGACGTTTGAGTTCATGTTCCTGGTCGCGCTGGGGAAGTGCTACCAGAAGTCTGCGGATCTTGGCAAGGTGCTTTATATTGCAAGCCAGATTGAGGATGGTAATTTCGAAAGTGCCTACCAGGCATTTTACAATGCAGGTGCCGAGGCCGAGGCACTTGCAAGCGATTCGCTGGCCGCCGGACATGAGGTCAGTGCGCGCGAAGCATTCCTGTGGGCTTCCAACTACTATTACAGCGCCACGTATTTCATTGATCTTTCCAATGATCCGTCACGCACGCTTTCAACCTGGCAAAGTTCTCGCAACTGTTTCGAAGATGCGATGAAACTCTTCGCGCCCTACGTGGTCCCGGTCTTAATCCCATATGAGGGGACGACTCTTCGAGGATATTATTTTCGCAGCGAGAAGCGCTGGTCTCGCAGGCCTCTGATAATCCTCAACAACGGCAGCGACGGTTCGATCCTCGACATGTGGTGCACTGCTTCGGGCGCGTTGGCCCGCGACTACACCTGCCTGGCATTCGACGGTCCGGGGCAGGGGGCTTCCCTCTGGCTCCAGAACCTCTATTTCCGTCCCGACTGGGAGAAGGTGATCACGCCGGTTGTGGACTTTGCCATACGCCATGTCAGGTGTCTGGACAGGAAGAAGATCGTGCTGATGGGCATGAGCCAGGGAGGTTTCTGGGTGCCACGCGCTGCCGCCTTTGAAAAGCGGATCGCCGTGACAATCGCAGATCCTGGCGCATGGACGATCAGCCAGACCTGGCGCGATTCAATATCAAAGGTGCCGGGGCTTCTCGACTTGCTTGACTCCGGAGAGAAGGACCAGTTCAACGCTGAAATAGCCAGTTGGCCCGACGAATATAAAATCCCAATGCAGGCGCGGATGCGGCCATATGGTATTTCCGACTATTATGATTGCTTCAAGGCCGTCGAACAATACGTCCTCACGGATGATGTGATTTCGGCCATCACATGCCCGATTCTTATCACAAATCCTGAAAACGAGACTTTCTTCCCCGGGCAGCCGAAGAAGATCTTCGACAAGCTTTTCAGCAATCCTGGCAGGCAGATCGTCAACTTCACCGCCGAAACCGGTGCCAATCTCCACTGTGAGCCGAAGGCCGCAGGCCTCCGCGACCTAGTGCTTCTCGACTGGCTCGACGAGCAGTTGGGAAGATGAAAAATTTTCAGTGGCCGATGCTCTTCCGTACTTCCAAGAGAGGATTGAAAATTTTTAAGACACCCTGAATTAGAAAGCCTTCAGCTTGCGTTCGCATTCGATCAGGGTTATCTGGTCGAACAGATCGTCGAGATCGCCTCGCTTGAGGTCCCGGTAGATTATTTCATGTATGAAATTCGATGGCAAATTTATGTTTTAAGATGTTTTCTTTAACCTGATATCCGCAAACTTCTCCAGAGATGGAACACCACAAATTCCGCTACGACAAGAAATGGCACGGAAAGGAGAGCAAGCAAGACCCGCCTTTTCGTGTCGGTCACGCGTTGGAACAACGGTAGAGAGAGCGCTAAATTGACCTGTATGAAAACCAGTGGCAGCCCGGCCACGGACAAAATTCCTAGCACCCGGAAACTCCATTCTCTGTTTTCCGCGAACAGCAACGCCAGCAGAAAAAGCGCCGACCACAGCCCGATTCGCCAGAAGAAAGGATAATACTGTCCGCAATCCCGAAGCCTCAGTTCGCGGGAGATGGAGAAAGATGACAGGAAGGCCAGTGCTGTCCCAAAATACAAGGCGCTGAAACAATTTAGAAAATGAGGTACAGCGAACAGTCTGTAGATACCGGAAAAACCTATGGCGGAAAAAAACAGCATCGCTCCGAAACTCTCTAGAACGGCGAATAGCGGGGCATCCCTCCGTCTGGTACAATAGAAGAGAATTAGCTCATATGCCAGCCCCAGGAGTACCCCCGCATAGACGCATGAACAGCGCAAGCATAGCGGCATGAGCTCCGGATGCGCGTCTGCACGATGGCAAATGGTGTTGAAAATGCAGTCCATGGTTGGATTCTCATTGCATATTGGTTGCGGGCTGGTTCTCAGCAGCCTTTGCTTTTTCTGACGGATTCTTCAGAGCCATGAATCTCTTGTCGAGATCCGCCAGGCAGGGATGCTTTGGATAGGCCTTTCGAAATTCGCCCAGCCTCTTTTCGGACTCCTCCGCGACCGCCGCCTTCTCATCGGCAGTGGATCTTCCAAGTCCATCGAGACAGAAATCCACCTTGAAATATGCAAGAGCCTCCTTGTAGACATCGCCCTTGTATCCGACATTGAATGCGTCAATCTCCTTTATGCACAGGCCGATCTCCGCCAGGACTGGATTCTCCCATTTTCCAGGTTTCAGCTCCTCTAATCGGGATGCCGCCCCGCTGAGCGAAAAGGCCACGCCAAGCTCGTTTCTTCTCAGGTTGGCGGCATCGACTTCCTTGTTGGAGAGATGTTGTTCCAGAAAGCGCAGTTCCCCATCCTCGACCGAGAGAAAGCAGCCCATAAAATACTCGTCCGAGCCCTTCGAACCCGTTTCATTTTTACCCATAGCACAGAACGCTATCCATTTCCCGTCCGGTGAAAGCGAGGTGCTGTAATGAAACGGAGCCGTTGGAAATGTTTTGTAAACCGAATTGTCTTTCAGGTCGAGAACGGCGATTTTGCACCCGCCTTGCCTCTCTTCCTTCTTATATATGCAGTCAATGACAATCCGCGAAGACCCCGTCGCGACGCCAACTCCAGCCAGGGTTGCCTTCTCTTCCTTGAAAACTGTAGACCATTCCCTCTTTTCTGTGCCGAAGCATTTCAGAATCCCCTTTTCTTCGTCGTAATCCGCCACGTAAATCTTTTTGGAATCATTGCTCCAGACGATTCGTGCTGCAATATCATTATCTTTCTGCGAATGCAGGTTTATTTTCCCGATGGACTCCGGTTCCGAGCCAGCACCGATGTCAAGAAGATGAACTGAAGCCTTCTCATGAACCTCGGCGCATCTCTCCACCCAGGCAAAATGTTTGCCATCGGGAGACATAGAGGATGAAGGAATACCTTTTTCATCAGAAAGGGTGGGGAAAGTCCGACTCCAGAGTGTTTTCCCCTGAAGATCGACAAGAGTGCATGAAGAAGCCGTCTCCCCGTCACTTACGACAAGTATCTTTCCCGAATCCTCCGTCCACTGTGGAGGATATTGCATGGGTTTTTCCAAATCACCCGTTGCCGGAAATTCAAAAATGCTCATTGCCGACTTGGTTTCGACGTCATACAACATCAATGAGACGTTGATCTTTTCCTTTTTGCTGCCTGCTGCTGGAATTTTTTCAGCACCGTCTTTCTCTGGCTTTTCGGGGGTGAACTTTAGATATGCGATCCATTTGCCGTCGGACGACCAGGCTGCGGGACTGAAAGCCTTTTCTCCCGTATCCTCTCCCGCAATCCGCCTCATGATTTTACCGTCAATATCGGCAATGAGAAGACCTCTGATGACCTCTTTGCTGAAAATTGGAAAAACCGCCTTCTTGGAGTCGGGCGACCAGGCGACCGGATAGACGCATGCGAGCCCATAGATCAGCAGTCCTGCGAACGCCAGCAGAGCTGCCAGATCGGAGATTTTCAGATTCCTTGCCAACAACCTCCTTATACTTTTCATCATAATCCTCCGTATGTGTTTTCAGCAGTCTTATAATTTATCACCAGATGGCATGCAAGCGAGAAAAGAATCCACTTGTGGCATGAAGTCGGATTCGAGATAGTGGCGCCAGCCCTTCGCCACATGTCTCCAGGGTTTCAGTCGTTCAAGGGAGCTTTCGCAAAGCCTGCGGACGGTTCCAGCCGGAGCACAGGATGGCTCGACGAGAAAATATGCCGCAGTTATCTTTCCATGTTCCGCGTCACTGCCTAGGTTCTTGTCGGCGGTAAATCTGTCGCCATGTGCGTCGTATATGTCGTCCGCGATCTGGTAGGCGGTGCCGAGCTCGTATCCACTTTCACTTAGTGCCGACCTGATATCCGGATTATCCCCGGCGAGGGCCGTGGATGCGAAAGAAAACAGCGCGCCCGTCTTTCCCCTGGCTGTGTCGAGACAGTTCTCCCAGGATGGCGCGGCCATTCCGGAAAGCAGTTCCTGCTCAGCCTCGGTCTCACACAGCTCCCTCGTTGCCGCCAGGAAAAGTTTCATGAGTTCCGGATCGCCAAGTTCGTGGATCAGCAGCACTGCGTCGCACAGGATGAGATCACCCAGAATTACCGCCCCCGATGCGCCCCTGCGACGCCAGAACGACGGCGAGCCCCGGCGCAGAGATGAGCCATCGATCACATCGTCATGCAACAGGCTGGCCGCATGCACCATTTCTACGGCGGCGGCCGCCGCAAGAACCAGATTCTGCGCCGCCCCTGTCGCGTTTCCCACTGCCAGCGCCAGCTTCGCCCGGAGCATCTTCCCCGAAGCAAGTGCCGGAACCAGCTCATCGAGAAGGGGGGCAAGAGAAGTTTTCCCGATTCGGGAAATGATCAGTCCGCGGACATCGTCAAGTCCACAGGAATCGGCAGGATTTTTGATTTTCATTATGCATCTAAAATAGTCAGGTAATGGGGAGGAATCAAGTTTGACTGTGCGGATTCAAAGCCGTTTTCCCGTTCCGGATTGATGGACTGGCACGGTTCCCGCGATCCCTGCTTAGCCAATAAAGATAGGATTTAGGAAACCTCTAAATTACTTGAGAGTCCCGTATTCTGAGTTACTTGTCAGTCCGTGAATATACACTGCGGACGAAGATCCGCCATGCTTTTTATTTCGAATACATCCATTAGCCGCTGTAAGAGCGCGGCAAATCTTTCATGCAGCCATTT
>JANYBI010000384.1 GCA_025360875.1 Lentisphaerota bacterium | reverse complement strand
CGAGGATGAGAATTTATGGATACCTCTGACCTTTGCAAAGGCTGGCGAAGCGCTGATCCCGGTTATCGAAAAGTGGATCAAGTTGACAGGTGCCGCCGGAAAAAAGAATGGTTGAACGAATCATAAATGTTTTAAAATAAGGAGATTTTTAAATGGCTGGAAAATTGAAATATGGACTGATTGGCTGCGGCGGCTGTGGCGAGAACAAACATCTCGCATCGTACAAGAAGTATTCTGATGAAATTGAACTGGCCGCCGTTTTTGATGCCGACATTTCCAAGGCGAAAGCTGTTGCGGAGCGCAACAAGGTTCCCAAGGTCTGCAAGAGCTACGCCGAACTTCTCGCCGACAGTTCAATAGACATTGTTTCAGTGGTCACGCCAAACGTCCTGCATGCGCCGATCACGATCGCGGCGCTGAAGGCCGGAAAACATGTGCATGTTGAAAAACCGATCTCGATGAACGCCAGAGAGGCGCAGGATATCGTCAATGCGAAAAACCGCTCCGGCAAAAAAGTCATGGTCGCTCTCAACAACCGGTTTACGGAATCATCGCAGTTCGCAAAACGCTACGTCGACGAGGGGCATCTTGGCGAAATATACCATGCGCGCTGCGGATGGCGCCGTCGCAAAGGCTACAACATGTATGGCACCTGGTTCGCTGACAAGAAGATGTCCGGCGGCGGACCTTTGATTGATCTTGGCGTACACTTCTTCGACCTTACATTGTATCTGATGGGATTTCCGGCCCCGGCAGCGGTCAGCGCCTCCTGCTACGACAAGATCGCCAATCCGCCAAAGGCCGGCAGGAAATCCGACAGCGTCATGTTGGGACGGAATGTTGCAAAGGGGAAATACGATGTCGAAGACATAGCGGTTGGGTTTGCCAAGCTTGAAACGGGAGCATCAGTCGCATTCGAATTCAGCTGGGCGTCGCATATAGAGAAGGAGACGACTTATCTGGAGCTTCTCGGCACGCGCGGCGGATTTTCCATGCATGATGGCGTCATAAGGATGTTCAGCGAGACAGCCGGCGATCTTGTCGATATTGTTCCGCAGACGAAGAACACAAGCGGATGGGGGGACAACGAAACCCGCCATTTCATCGACTGCATAAAGAACAACAGGAATCCGCTGTCCCCGCCTGAGGATGCGGTCAAGATGATGCAGATCATTGATGCAATATATTCCTCGTCCAAGTCTGGACGTGAAGTTGTGATAAAGAAAAATAAAACCTCAAAATAAGGAGAAAGCTTTATGAATAAAAACAAGATTCGGGTAACGGTATGGAACGAGTTCCGGCATGAGAAGACGAATGCCACTGTCAAAGGCATCTATCCTTCCGGTATGCATGAGACGATCGCGGCGAGGCTTCGCAATGAACCTGATATGGCTGTTAGCACTGCGACTCTCGATGAACCTGAACATGGACTTACAAAGAAAGTCCTTGAGCAGACCGATGTGCTGATCTGGTGGGGGCATATGGCACATGGCGAAGTGAAGGATGAGACAGTTGACATGGTCCAGGCGCGGATCCTTGAGGGTATGGGGCTGATTGTGCTCCATTCCGGACACTATTCGAAGATCTTCCGCCGCATGATGGGAACTACCTGCCTGCTGAGATGGCGCGAGGCGCACGAGAAGGAGAAACTCTGGGTCACGGATCCCACTCATCCGATAGCCCAGGGCATTGGTCCCTGCATCGAACTTCCGCACGAGGAGATGTACGGCGAACATTTCGATGTGCCGACACCCGACGATCTTGTCTTCGTAAGCTGGTTTGAGGGCGGAGATGTTTTCAGGAGCGGCTGCTGCTACAAACGCGGGCTTGGCAGGATCTTCTATTTCCGTCCCGGACATGAGGTTTATCCGACCTATCACAATCCGGAAATCCAGAAGGTGATCGTGAATGCGGTCCGGTGGGCGTCCTTCCAGGGCAACGATACTGTCAAACCGTACTACGGCAAAATGACTGAGCCTCTGGAGAAGATATCCGCCCGCGGCTATACTGCGGAACAGATAAAGCATCCGGGAGTTTAAACAGTTATGGATAAGAACATGAACTCCGAGATACTGGAAGCCCTTCGTGGTATTCCGATGATGGACTCGCATACCCATCTTACATGCGGACGTCTTGGCGCACGGGGGCTTCATGACATACTGCTTTACCACATGGTGGTCGCCGACCTGTTCGCCGCAGGCTGCCCGAGTGGTGCGAGACTTACCGAGTTTCCGGGCTGGCCTACGCAGAAGGAGGCGCATGCACGTCTCAAGGAGGCAATCCCCTACCTGAAATATATTCCCAATACCAGTTGTTTCTGGGGCGTGAAGATCATCCTCAGGGAACTCTACAACTGGTCGGAGCCGATAACCGCCGACAACTGGAAGAAACTCGACGGTATGATCCGTGAACGCGCCGATGACCGTTCCTGGCACCGGGAAATCATAAAACGGGCCGGAGTGAAAAAGCTCACGACCGAACTGGCGCGCCGCGAAGGCGGTGTTGATGACGACATCTTTCACTATTCGATGGAATGGGCGTTTTTTACACGCACCCAGCGTGGTGAGTTCGATACTTCGCTATATGAGCTGGAACGGTGCTGGGGTAAAGGTCCCGGCAGTCCAATCCCGCATTCGGCTGGCCATCGTCCGGATACGGAAAGGACAATCAGGACACTTGCCGATGTCCATGCGGCCTTGAAGCATTATGTCGGCCAGCTCAGCGAGTCCAAGGTGCTTTCTATGGCGACGCATATTTCCACCGACATCGCTTTCCGCCAGGTGACTGACGCTGAAATGACCAAGGCTCTCAAGGCGAGGAAAAAGGCCGGTACGGAAGAACGCGATATCTATACATCATACATCCACGAGGCATTTCTCAAGGCGCTTGAACCGCATGCGGACCGGGTTGTGTTCCAGTTCAGCTTTGCCGCAGAACCTCTGCCTTACAACACCGCGAGCATAATACCGCAGAGGGCGATCTCCGATCTGGCGGAAATAGTCGCCAGGCATCCGAAGGTGAAGTTCAACTGCTTTGTGGCAAGCAGGCACGCAGACCAGTCCATATGCACTTTGTGCCGTGGCCTGCCGAACCTGTCCCTTTCGGCGTATTGGTGGCACAACTTCTTCCCCGGCGCAATACGGCAGGTGATGGAGGAACGCATCGACATGCTTCCCACAAACAGGCAGGTCGGCTTCTTCTCCGATGCCTATTGCATCGAATGGATGTATGCCAAGGCCGAAATGGTCCGGAGGCAGATGGCGCAGATACTTGCACAAAAGGTGAACCAGGGACAATATACTAGGGATGAAG
>JANYBI010000343.1 GCA_025360875.1 Lentisphaerota bacterium | reverse complement strand
CGGATGTAGTGCTGCCGGGACAGAACGGCGTCGCGCTTGTTGAGGAGCTTCTCAGGAGGAAGTTCGGACTGAAGGTCCTGATGGCCAGCGGCTATGCTGATGAACGGCTTATGAAGTCGTCTATCGAGGGCAAAGGGATACGTCTGCTCCAGAAACCCTATCATTACAATGAGCTTCTCCAGGCCGTGAAGGAGATTCTCTCCGGGAAAAAGTTCTGAAAACAAAGAACTCCGATTGTAATTTCGCCTTTCATAAATAGATTAGGAAATTAACTGCGGTATCTGTTCAATTCCCTTTTGTTAAAAAATTAACGACAGGAATATTTATTTATGCTAAAGGAAGCTTGTGGAATATTTGGAATAGCTGGACATCCTGATGCCGCAGCCCTTACGAGGCTGGGCCTTTTCGCATTGCAGCACCGCGGACAGGAAAGTGCGGGCATAATGGTCTTAAGGCAGGGCAAATGCGAAGTCCAGAAGGGGATGGGGCTCGTTGCGGATGTTTTCGACCGCATGCCCAAGGACTGGTGGAGGAAGCCCCAGGAAATGGCTATAGGCCATGTCCGCTACAGCACCTACGGGGGGTCGAACATCGCCAATGCCCAGCCGTTCGCCGTCGAATTCGACAAATGGCGTCTCGGTCTTGCGCACAATGGGACGCTTTCAGATGCGGCCCACTGGCGCAACCACCTCAAGCGCGGAGGCTCGCTTTTCCAGAGCGATCTTGACACCGAGATTATAATGCATATAGCGGCACATCACCATAGGGCCGGCGAGACTCCATGGGACGCCCTTGAGTATGCGTTCAAAAATGTCGAAGGCGCATATTCGATCATCGGACTCTGCGAGGACGGCATGATAGCCGCCAGGGATCCGTTCGGTTTCAGGCCGCTCTGCATGGGCAGGCTCGACAACGCTGTGATTTTCGCCTCGGAAACATCTGCGCTTGACATTGTCGGCGCAAAATATGAGCGCGAGATAGAGCCCGGGGAAATGGTCCATGTTTCAAATGATGGCAGGATTGAATCCAGGATGTTCGCTTTCTCGAAGAGACGTGCGCACTGCATTTTCGAGCTGGTCTATTTTGCCCGTCCGGACAGCAGGGTGTTCTCGGAAAGCGTATACGAGATCAGGAAGAATTTCGGACGCCAGCTCGCCAAGGAATGTCCTGTGGAGGCCGATATGATCGTTCCCGTGCCAGACAGCGGAATGTATGCCGCGCTTGGTTATTCCGAGGCTTCCGGCATTCCTTTCGATCTCGGAATCATGAGGAACCACTATGTCGGACGTACTTTCATCAAGCCGTCTCCCGCCGACAGGAAAACCGCCGTGAACATGAAGCTGAATCCCATAAGGGAGGCGATCGAGGGCAAGCGGGTATGCCTGGTGGAGGACAGCATCGTCAGAGGCAATACCAGCAAGGAAAGGGTGAGGACGCTCCGCGAGAATGGTGCAAAGGAGGTCCATATGAGGATAAGCTGCCCTCCGCATGTCCAGCCGTGCTATTTCGGGATTGATTTTCCAAGCGCTGACGAACTTATAGCACACAAGTCGTCCGTGGCTGAGATTGCGAAGATCATAGATGCGGACTCCCTTTCCTATCTTTCACTTGAAGGCATGATTTCATGTGTGAGAAAGACAAAAGCTGAAGAATATTGCCATGCGTGTTTTTCAGGGGATTATCCTGTTAAGCCCAAACTTTAGGGGGTTCCCTTTAAATTATGCCGATGAGGTGATAGATTAAAAAGAAAAAGATTTGGATTTTCCTGCAATATGTCAGAACAGCTCCCTAAAATAGAGAATCTCAAGGACGGTTTTATCAAATGTCCTTCCTGTTCCAAGGAAATTCAGCTTGCTTCCGCGTCCCCGCTTGAAGTGACTCCATGCCCCGGATGCTCGTCCCAGATACTTATTCCGCTCCGCATAAGGGATTACTGGCTGTACAAACCGCTTGGCGGTGGAGGAATGGGCAGTGTCTACAAGGCTATTTCCGAAAAGGACAACAAGGAATATGCGGTCAAGGTCCTGCCTAGGAAAGAAAAGCACAACCAGGATCTCGTCAAGACCCTGCTGTTGGACGGCAAGGCTGGAAGCGCCCTTGGGAAGCACAAGAACATCGTCGAGATCACCGACTATGGCCTTGATGGCGATGAGTACTTCGTTATCACCGAATTCGTATATGGAGACCGGCTTGACATGCTGGTCGAGTCAAGGAAGCAGATTCCTGAAAAGGAGGCTGTTGAAATAACTCTCCAGCTGATAGAAGCTGAGATGCATATTGTAAAATGCGGCTACCTGTTCCGTGATCTCAAGCCTGAAAACATAATAATTGACAAGAGCGGGACGGTAAAGCTTTTCGACTACGGGCTGTGCGTGACGCTGCATGATGCCGCTTCGCACGAGAATATATCGGACGAGCTGAACGGCTCTCCGTTCTATATTCCGCCTGAGAGGATCGTGGGCGCGCCTGAAGGGGAATATAGCGAGATATACAGCCTGGGGATGATCCTGTTCTACATGCTGGCTGGCAGGACCTACTACTCGTTGGCCGAAGTGAACGATCTGGTGACGAAACATCTCACCTCGCTGAGGATATTGAGCGTATCCTCATTCCTCAAGCACTGCAATCCCAAAATTGTCGCGATCGTAGACAGGATGATTGCCAGGAAACCTGTAAAGCGCTACCATGATTTTGCAACGCTTAAAAACGATTTTGACCAGTACTACGCGAATCTCAAGAATGAATCGCCGAAAGTTCTTCCGCCTCTGCTCGGTCCAGGCGGGCGCATTCGTGGCATTCCTTCTCTTTCCGCCTTTTCCGGCAGCAAGAACGTGATATATGCCGCATTCGTCGCGGTGATCATAATTGCTATCCTGGGGATCTGGGGATTCGTGCATTACAGGAAATCAGTGAAGACGGGGGAGATCAGGAAATTCCTCCTTGAATCTACTGCCACCAAGCTGGGTGTCCCCAAGGATGTCAAGCTGCCATCCGTGGAACCGGAGGAATTGAAGAAGCAGATTGATGAGGCCGCGAAGAAGTTGTCTGGAC
>JANYBI010000354.1 GCA_025360875.1 Lentisphaerota bacterium | reverse complement strand
GAAAACTATCGGGACTTCAAGGAGATGAGTCTCGAGCTTGTTGACTTGTCGCTCGAACTGGCTAAATTAACGGATAAAGAGTCTGCTTCTTGAAAGCAAGAAATCGGTACTCTTGAGACTATTACTACAATCACCAGAATTAAGGGCGAATCCATTTTAAAACCTGCTTTGATATGATTTGGCTTTAAAATGACAGTCAATTATTTGAGCATGATTAGGGATTTGTTAGGATTGTGTTAAATCAACGGATTGTCCGAGGATAGCTTGCCAGCCTTTTCATACCTTTATGTAAAGACTGGCATAGATAACTATTGAAACAGATGTGAATCCTTGCTGTAGATTCAGTTCCTGATCGGCTGTACCATCTTGAAGAACTTTAAGATCTCGAACCATATGATGCTTACTACGCCTGCGGCTGTGCAGATTAAAATATCGATCGGGTGAAGGTATGAGAATTTAAATATCGCCCTCACAGCCGGGACGTAAAGGACTATCGACATGAATATGATTGCTCCGCTGAAAACCCATATGACTGCGGCGTTCGGTGTCCTGAACGATGAAAAGATTGTCCGCGTCCAAGACCGGTTGGTCATTATCAGCCCGAGATTGGCGACTATGAGCGATGTGAAAGCAAGTGCCCGCGCCTCGTTCTCACCCTGGTTCCTCAGCATGGCAACCCCATAAACGCCCATGACTATTATCAACACGACTACGCCCTGCAGCAGGCTTATCAAGATCATCCTGCGGTTGAAAAGCTTTTCCCTGGGATTTCGTGGCTTCCGATTCATCACGTCCGCCTCCTCTTTTTCGGCTTCGAAAATCATCGAACATGCCGGATCTATTATGAGTTCCATGAATACGATATGGACAGGTGTCAGGATGAGAGGCCATTTCAGGAGAATCGGGATAAGGGAAAGGCCGGCGATGGGGACATGCACGGCGAAAATGTATGCGACCGCCTTTTGGATGTTGTCGTAGATCCTGCGTCCGAGCTTCACTGCCTGGACGATGGACGAGAAATCATCGTCAAGAAGTACCAGTGCGGCGGATTCCCGTGCGACATCTGTACCTCGTCCGCCCATCGCGACTCCGATGTGTGCGGCCTTGAGGGCAGGGGCGTCGTTGACCCCGTCACCAGTCATTGCTACGATCTCTCCATTCGACTTGAATGCGTTGACTATCCTGAGTTTCTGTTCCGGCACAACTCTGGCGAAAATGCAGACATTTTCGATCCTTTTTTTCAACTCTTCGTCGCCCATTGCGTCCATTTCCGGACCGGTTATTATGCCGTAGTGATCAACAAGACCGATCTGCCTTGCGATATTCGCAGCCGTTCCTGGATAATCCCCGGTTATCATCACGACCCTGATCCCCGCCGTGTGGCATTCCTGTATCGCGGAAGCGACAGTGGGCCTGACCGGATCAGAAAGACCGATGAGACCGATGAATTCGAACTTGAAATCATGCTGGACCTTCGGCAGACTCTCCCGGTTGAAAGTGGATTTCGCAACACCGAGGACACGTAGACCCTCGTCGGCCATGGCCGATATTTTTCCGGACAAGTCCTTCATCCGTGCTACGTCGAGATGACAGAGCTCCATTATCGCTTCAGGAGCACCTTTTGCAGCGATCACATATTCCGAACCTGAAGGAGATTCCCAGACCCTGGATATGGCGAGCAACTCGCTTGAAAGCGGATATTCGTGCAGCAGCTTCCAGTCTCTGTGGACATGCTCCGTTTCTGAAAGATTTTTTTCAGCGGTCTCCTTTATCGCCTTCTCCATGGGGTCGAAAGGATCAATCTGGCTTGACAGCAGACTGTATTCTATCAGTTCGTGGAAGTTTTCGTGAAGGCTGTCCTTTCCGTCAGCTCCCGTCCTGATCGTGAAGAATTTCCCGGCTGCGAAGAGTTTGGACAGGGACATCCTGTTCATGGTGAGGGTGCCGGTCTTGTCAACGCATAGGACTGTCGCGGAACCGAGAGTCTCTACCGCTGGAATCCGGCGGGTAAGGACATTCTTCCTTGAAATCCTCCAGGCCCCCATTGCGAGGAATATCGTTAGCACTACCGGGAATTCCTCAGGCAGGATAGCCATCGCAAGCGTGATTCCGGCTAGGAATCCGTCGAGCCACTTGGCGTTAATCATGCCATAAAGCACCACCACAAGCGAACATAGGAAGAAGCCGATGATGGCAATATTCCTTACGAGTCTTCCGGTCTCCTTCTGGAGGAATGTGCTTTCCTGTCCCAGGGACTGCAGCGCTTTTCCAATCTTGCCGATCTCGGTCCTGGTGCCTGTGCAGATCACCTCGGCCACCCCGTATCCCTGTACTATCAGGGTGCTGGAATATACGTAAGGAAGATCATCTCCTCCCGGGCGGACGGATTCCGTATCTTTTTCGGAAGATGGAGATTTCCTTACTGGTACTGATTCCCCGGTGAGAAGCGATTCGTCTGCTGAAAGATTGACACAGTGGATTACTCTGGCATCAGCGGGTACCCTGTCACCTTCAGAGATAATGATGATATCGCCGCGCACCACGTCACGTCCGGCGATCCTCTTTTCAGTTCCATCCCTTATGACCCTGGCTCTTGGGCTTGATAGATCGCGCAGGGCTTCGAGTGCTCGTTCCGTCTTGCGTTCCTGGTAGAAAGTGATGCCCATCACCACGAATACAAAACCGAGAAGCATAAGGGCCTCCTCGATGTCGCCAAGCATGAGATATATGATGCCGCAGGCGACCAGCAGCAGGAACATAGGTTCCTTGACCACGCCAATCGCGATAGCAAACAAGCTGCGTTTCTTCGTGGATGGAAGTTCATTGTACCCCTCTGATTCAAGACGGGAGGATGCATCTGTTTCTGAAAGGCCCATGATGTTTTTGATGTCGAAGTACATTTAAGCTCCTTGTTTTTTCGGTGTGAAGTTTTCAATTTCCGTGAGCTTCGTTTCAATGTCATGCAGGAAATCGTCGAGCGGCTTAAGGGAGATATCTTCGGAAGAGTCCGACTCATAATAGCCGAACGGATTGTCAAGATCATTTATGAGCATGATCAGGAAGATCAGCAGATAGCTGACGACAACGAGGAAGAAGAGGGACTCGTAGAAGGGTTCTATTTTTGCAAGGACAAGACCTGCGAGAAGAAGGATTGTCGAAGACGATGCTATCATATAGCCTGAGGAAATGAAGTTGGTCTCCCTTATTACATGAGTCCTTATCATCAGCTTCCGGAGATTGTGCTGTTCCTGCTTGAGCCTTGCGATGTAGTTTGCAGGAATCACCCCTTCAAGCTTTGCATAGAAATGGTAGAGGCAATGTATCTTTTCCATGAGCTCCTTGGATTTGCATCTCTTGTGGAACCATGATTTCACATCTGCGCCGATATCCCTGCAGAGACGCAACCCTTCAATCTGAGAACTGTCCTTTCTAATATTGTATGTGGTTTCAATCTCATCGGTGATCGTGTGGAGGATCGATGCGATTTCGCCGGGGATCTTCTCACTTTCCTTGAAATCGGCCATCACTCCGCTCAGCAGGAAACCGAGGAGGAAAACGGTCGCGCCGATTATCCCGGAAAATATCGAATTGATGGAGATTATCTCAAAACCGAAATTGTGCAGGACCAGCTTTATGGCTATTATCAGCGCCACATATGGGATGACTTTCAGCAGGATCCTCCTGCTTTTTCCAACGAAAGTGTTCATGGGAATTCTCCTGAAATATTCATTTAATTCTTTCCAAAGTATCGAAAAAGGAAATTAAATCAACATCAAATTTAATAATAATTATCAAATAAAAACCAGTTAGGACGCCCTTATTAAAATTATTGGAACTGTTTAATGGATAAAAGGATGCACTAAGGCTTCCCTAAGTTGAAGATGATTTATTATAAGGTGTTTTCTCTTTCTAAAATCTCGGTAAATTTAAATATGAAATTCCTGCTAATTGTAAAATCAATATGGGAACCTACGTGTCGCGTCCAGACTTGATAATTTGAAATACAGACATAAGTTTTTACTGGCAAAACCATTACT
>JANYBI010000329.1 GCA_025360875.1 Lentisphaerota bacterium | reverse complement strand
ACACGGCCCGAATCCTTGAGAAAGGAATGTTCGGGACCAACAGCGGCATAGTCAAGTCCGGCAGAAACCGAATGTGTCAGGGCGATCTGCCCGTTCTTGTCCTGAAGCACATAACTGCGGGTTCCCTGGAGGATGCCAAGCCTTCCGCCTGCGAATCTCGCAGCATGCTCGCCGATACGGCTTCCCCTGCCCCCGGCCTCAACACCAAGCATCTTCACCTTTGAATCTGAGAGGAACGGGTGGAACAATCCAATGGAATTGCTTCCACCGCCAACACAGGCTATAAGGAGGTCCGGCAGCCTTTTTTCCTTCTTGAGAATCTGCTCTCTGGCTTCGCGTCCGATGCAGCTCTGGAAATCACGCACAATCTTGGGGAATGGATGCGGCCCAAGCGCAGATCCGAGTATGTAATGGCTGTCACGGCTCGAAGACACCCAGTCACGGATCGCGGCGCTTACAGCTTCCTTCAGTGTCTTCTGTCCGGCAGAAACCGGACGTACTTCAGTTCCAAGCAGTCTCATCCGTATTACGTTGAGCTCCTGCCTTTTCATATCGACTTCGCCCATGTAGACGACACATTGCAGGCCAAAGCGCGCGGCAGCGGCGGCAGTCGCGACGCCATGCTGTCCGGCACCGGTTTCCGCAATAACCCTTTTCTTGCCCATCTTGACAGCCAGCAGGGCCTGTCCGAGGGAATTGTTGATCTTATGGGCGCCAGTATGGCACAGGTCCTCGCGCTTGAGATATATCTTTGCGCCTCCGAGATGTTCTGTCAGGCGTTCCGCGAAATAAAGGGGTGTCGGCCTGCCGACATAATCCTTCATAAGGTCCTTGAATCTTTTCTGGAACGCGGAATCTTTCCTGGAATTCTCATAGACCTCATCGAGTTCCTTCAGCGCGGGCATGAGGGTTTCGGGCACGAACCTTCCGCCGTACTGGCCGAAGTGGCCGTCAAAATCAGGGAGAGCATATTTTTTGAAATTCATCATTTTCATGTCAAAATTATATGTTGTCGTGATACATTAATCAAAGGGAACGATTTAAAACACGAACTGAAATATACAATATCACGCGCCCAATTGCGAATTTCGCAGGCCAGTCAGGATATGATTTATGGTGTCTAGCAGCTCAATAACTGATGAGTCCCAGGACTATTTCGGGATAAAACCCAGATACTGCCTTATCATGATCATCCTCCTTGCCATATTCTTCCGGGTTTTCAATATCTCCCAGACAAGCCTATGGACCGATGAGCTGGCCACGTACTGGGCATCCACGGCACCGACTGTCCAGGAGACCATAGACCGGGTAGCGGCGACGCAGGGGCAGTCGCCGCTGTATTTTCTCCTCGAACGGGTCTGCATAAAGATTCTTCCCCAAGGTGAATTCTCCGTCAGATTCCTCTCCCTGCTGGCATCAATTATATCCGTTTACCTGATGTTTTATCTTGGCAAACAGATATTCGGGGATGAGAAACGGGCCCTTTTCGCGAGCTTAATCTTCTCAATCCATGACACTTCGATATATTATGCCCAGGAGGCACGGTCATATTCAATGGGAATCATGTTCGCACTCCTGTCCATGATCTTCTTCCTCAAACTTTTCAAAAGCAGATCCGCATTCAACCTCTTCCTGTATACAGTTTTCTCCGTACTTACCTTTTATTCCCACTACGTCTTCGCTTCGATACTCATCGTGCATAACATCTACTATCTATACGTTTTCCTGAGGAACAAATCAGATATCCGCCCTACTCTGCTGAAATGGTGCATGTCGCAGATCGTGGTCGCCCTCACATTCCCGCTGCTACTTTTCCAATTGTCCGGCATGTTCAGCAACAGGCAGGGATGGGATTGGGTGAAGCAGATGAACTTCCCCGAGGCGCTTGGGCTTTTCGCTTCCATGCTCGATCCGAAAGTGATGCTAATATTTGCAGGCTGCTTCATAGTCTTCTTCACACTTGAGAAAGCCGATCTCAAATCATTCTTCAAAGGACAAGCCCCTCAGCTGATGTTCCTGATAACCTGGCTTCTCATACCTTTCCTCTTCATGTTCCTCGTATCAAAAGTGCTCCACATATCACTTTTCGACAAACGCTATATGGTCCTGAGCATAATACCCTTTTACTTCCTAATAGCTTTTTTCGCGCATGTATTCAAATCAGACGTCCTCAGGGTCGCCTTCCCCGGGGCCTACATCGTCATCTATCTTGGAATTGTACTGATCCCCAACTATATGACATTTGGACATTTCTCCTACAGGATAACCCACAACTGGCGTGGAGCCATCACATTCACGAACAAGAACTACAGGGCCGGCGACGTGATACTCCTGCGTTCGGGTTTCGTGAATGAAAACTGGATTCCCGTGACCGACAACAAGATTGTCCACGACTATGTCAAATGCCCCTTCAGGAGCTACTACTGGAAAAAAATAAAAGGGGTTCCTGCGCGCCCGACCATCTACAACCTCACGTATACATGGGATAAGGACTTCTATTCCTATTACGATTCCATCTTTTCGAAAGCCACAAAATATGATCGCATATGGGTAATCGGAGTGGATACCCCGAATACAAACTATCCTATCACAAATATCTCAAGGTTCCTCGAAAATGAATACGATTTCAGCAAGATATATGAGGCGACGTATGCCGGCGTATATCTCTGCGTGCTCTCTTCAAATTCATTTAACTCGGAACCCCTGTCGTTTTAATGTATAACCTCGATGTAGCTGGAATCCATAGGACAAATGACTGATAATGAAAAATACGGCATGATTGTTGTCGGCGGCGGACCTGCCGGCCTGATTGCGGCAATAAACGCCGCACAGAACGGCTCAAAGGTGCTTGTCCTTGAAAAAATGGATTCTCCCGGCAGGAAACTCCTTGCTACCGGTGGCGGACGCTGCAATATCACAAACATCCTTCCGAAGGAAAAGCTTGCCGAGTCCTTCGGGCGCCATGGACGATTCATCCTGCCGGCATTGGACTCCCTAGACCATGAACATCTCCGGAAATTCTTTCTTGATCTCGGAGTACCGACAGTCTGCACGGATGGATTCCATATATTTCCGGAATCACAAAAGGCCTTTGACGTCCTGGACGGGCTGCTTAAAAAAGCCAGAAGCCTCGGAGTTGAGAGCCGTAGCAAATGCAAAGTCAGGAACTTGATCATTGAGGACTCAGCGATTTGCGGAGTAGCAACTGACAATTGCGAGATCCGCAGCGCAAAAGTCCTGATTGCAACTGGAGGCAGGAGTTATCCCGGTCTCGGTTCCGACGGCAGCGGATACATTCTTGCGAAATCCGCAGGACACAGGATCATCGAGCCGCTGCCAGCCCTTGTTGAACTTTACTGTTCCGAGAAATGGCCCGGACAATGTGCCGGCATCACTTTCAAAAACATCAGCCTGAGATTATCGAAGAAGGATGTCACCACCGGTGAATTCCTTTTCACGCATTCTGGAATCTCAGGACCTGCGTCTATGGACATCTCCGGCAGGGCCGCTGAGGGGCTTTTGAATTCTTCAACGTTGATTGTTCATGTTAATTTTTTTCCAGAACTGGAAAAAAATTACTGGGCAGGCGAGTTCGCAAGATGGCACAGGGAACAAGGCAGGAAACAAGTTTCCAATCTGCTGTCAGAACGATTGCCCAAAAAGCTTTCTGCAATCCTGTGTTCCATGGCCGAATGCCCCGATAATCTTGAAGCTGCGAATTTCGCAAAACACCATAGGGAGAAGCTCTCAGCACTTCTGTCGGAATGTCCGCTGACGATCACTGGCACAGCCGGATTCGACAGGGCAATGGTTACAAAGGGAGGAGTATCTCTCAAGGAAGTCAATTCCCATACGCTTGAGAGCAAAATTGTCAAAGGTCTGTTTTTCGCCGGAGAGGTCCTGGATCTCGATGGTCCGTGCGGAGGATACAATCTGCAATGGGCGTTCTCGAGCGGATTCCTGGCAG
>JANYBI010000317.1 GCA_025360875.1 Lentisphaerota bacterium | reverse complement strand
GAGCGGCAGGATATGTTTGATGAGGCCCGTCGGCAGTTGGAGGCCCAGTCGCTGTCCCATGTTGAGGCCAACCGGACCCAGTCCGCCACGGAGGTCGCATGACTCCCCCTGCCACTGAGAGCCCGGAGTCTCCGCCCCGCGATTCGCGCGGCGGGGGCGTCAAGCTCGACAAGGAACTTCAGCAGTACCGCAACCTCCTGCAGACGCCCGCGGAGTTCCGTGAGGGCTTCGGCTGGACGACGGTGGTGGGGATTCTGTTTTGCGGCCTGATCATGATGCCCGGCTCGATCTATCTTGGACTCATGACCGGAGGCAACATTGGTTCTGCCGCACAGTGGGTGACACTGATTCTCTTCAGCGAAGTGGCACGGCGCGCGATGAAGCCCATGTCCAAGCAGAACCTGGTGGTGCTGCTCTACGCAGTAGGCGCAATCATGGCCGGCGGTCCTATCGGTGAATTTGTATACCGCGCCTTCCTGGTCACATCCGACGCCGTGCGGGATGCAGGTATGCGGGACGCGTTCCCCACCTGGTTCGTGCCCAAGCCGGACAGCCCGGCCATTCTTGAACGCAACATGTTCCATCCCGACTGGCTGATTCCCATAGGGCTGGCCGTGTTCATGACCATCATCGGATTCATCAACAAGTTCACCATCGGCTATTTCTTTTTCAGATTGACTTCCGATGTCGAGAAACTGCCGTTCCCCATGGCACCGATCCAGGCTCAGGGTTCAATGGCCCTGGCGGAGGCCGATGACACAGGAAACAAGTCCGCAGCTCCGGGCGGCACTGCCGAGGATGCTGAACTTGACCGCGCAAAGACAGCCTATCTCAAAGGTAAAAAGGGTGAACGCAAGAAAAGCGATCGCTGGCGGCTGTTCACCCTGGGCGCCAGCATTGGCGTGGTATTCGGCCTGTTCCAAGTTGGTATTCCGGCCATTTCCGGCCTGTTTCTGGACAAGGCGGTGTTCCTGATCCCGCTGCCGTTCATTGACACCACGACTCTCACCGAAACGATCCTGCCGGCAACTCCCACCGGAATGGCGTTCGACCTTGGAATTGTCCTGATAGGTATGGTGCTTCCCTTCTGGGCTATCATCGGATCGTTTTTCGCAATTGCCGCCACCATCGTCATCAATCCCGTCCTCCATTACTTCGGAGTCCTTTCCCGCTGGCAGCCCGGCATGGACACGATTAACACGAATTTCTCCAACAGCATGGACTTCTGGATGAGCTTCGGAATCGGAGCGGCCTTCGGCATAGCCATCATTTCCGTCTATCAGACGATCCGTGATGTAATCAAGCGGATGAGGGAACTGGCACCGAAGAGGGCCGATGGTGTCGCCCGCGAAAGCATCTGGAAAACCCCAGGCAACGGGCGAGGCGATTACCCGATGTGGGTCGCCCTGGGCGGATACATTATTGCATCGCTTGCCCAGATCATCCTCTGCTACGTGCTGCTTAAGGATACCGGGACAAGCCGTATCGGCATCCTGACGTTCCTGACGATTTTCACGTTCATATACAATCCTTTCATCTCCTATGTGAATGCACGTCTGCTTGGAATCGCCGGCCAGCAGGTGGACATACCGTTCGTCAAGGAAACCGCCTTCATCCTGTCCGGCGCCAAGGGCGTGGACATCTGGATGGCGCCAATTCCGATAGCCAACTACGGAGGCCAGGCGCAGGCGTTCCGCGTCAATGAGCTGACCGGTGTGAGTTTCCGTTCGCTGGTCAAAATCGATATAGTGACACAGCCCGTGCTGCTCATTCTGTCGTGGGTGTTCTGGGGATTCATCTGGTATTCCTCCGCCATTCCTTCCGAGGCGTTCCCGACCGCACAGATGAACTGGGAGTTGCGCAGCAAGAACGAGGCGCTGCTGTACAGTTCCACCTTTGCGGCGGCCGGAAACAACGGCGGCATCATGGACAGCGAATTCATGAAGGCCCTGCATCCGACGGTGGTGGGGACCGGACTTAGTTTTACCGTCGCGGCCTTTGTATTTCTCAGTGTTTTCGGCCTTCCGACAATGCTGGTGTATGGAATGATCCGCGGACTTGGACAATTGCCCCATTATATGTTCCTGGAGATTTTAGGTGCCTTGCTGGGGAAATACTATTTCCAGAAGAAATTCGGGGCTGACAACTTTTTGCGAATGGCGCCGACCATCATGGCCGGCTATTTTACCGGTGTCGGTCTGATCAGTATGGCCACGATTGCAGTAAAGCTGATCCAGGCCGCAGTCTCGGCAGCACCGTTCTAGAGTACATGTTAAACGTAATGAAAAAATATATATCTTATATGGAATTTAAATGATGAGTACCGGGAAAAAAATACAGAATCAGGTCAAGCTTCCGCTGTCAGTGGCATTTGATGTGGTCATGCAGGGAATCAGGATCCGCCTGGGCCGCTCACTGGTCACTTTGGCGGGCGTGACCCTCGGTATCGCCTTCCTGATGTCGATCCTGACAGGACAGATGATCCGCCGTGGCGTCGGCCAGGAAACGGCCATGCGAGTGGAGATCAAGCGCATGATGAGTTTCCTGGTGTCCGAGACCGGGCCGCTGGACGGGCGCACACTCGGTGTCCTGCAGACCGGCAAGCTCAGCCCGGTGGAAAAAAGATTCGTGACCAGCCTGGTTTCAAGCAAGGTGGCAAAACTGAAATGGTGCACTGCATCCGCCCAGGCTGAGTCGTCAGCCGTTCCGGCTGGAATTTTGCAGACTGCGACACAGGCGGAATTGGCCAAGGATGCTTCCGCAGTGCTGATCATGGGGGACGGACAGCTTCCAGCCAATCTGGATGTCAAGGCGCTTTTGACCGGGGCACGGCAGCAGGTGCTGGCCTTTTCGCGCCTGGAAAATGCCATAGTCCTACCTGCCGGCATCAGCGGTGTCAAGCTTTCCCGTGAACTGCTGGAGGATGAAAAGGCGAAGATCGAGCTCGAGGCGAGGCAGACGCAGTTCAGGACCGGCTGGATCATTGTCATTTCCCTTCTGGTGACAGTGATCGGCATCAGCAACGCCATGCTTATGTCCGTCACCGAGCGTTTCCGCGAAATCGGTACAATGAAATGCCTGGGTGCACTGTCAGTATTCATCAGGGAGATCTTCTTCATCGAATCCAGCCTCATGGGACTGGTGGGCTCGATTGCAGGTAGCCTGTTTGGCGGTTTTTTCGCCTGGCTGATCTTTGTTTTTACATATGGTTTTGAACTTTGCACCAGCGCCTTGAGCCCGATGAGCCTGGCCGGATACTTCCTCCTGTGCGTGGTCTCAGGTG
>JANYBI010000294.1 GCA_025360875.1 Lentisphaerota bacterium | reverse complement strand
CAAATATCCCCCGTTTTGCAGAATCACTCCTGGCGCAGGGCTATAAGACCTGTGTCTTCACAAGCAAGCGGCACCTGGAAGAGAAACTCACGGACTGTTTCACGTATCAGGAAATGCTGGAAAACGCAAAAATCCCCTATTTTTCCGCCAATGACATCAACGCCGATAACAATCTATCGAACATGATCTCGGATTCCTGCATTGGACTGGCAATAGGAGAGGTATGGAAATTCGACAAGGAGATAATCCAGAGTTTCAAAGGGCGTCTCCTGGCGCATATGGGGATCCCGTTACCACGCTATCGCGGAGGTGCACATTACACCTGGCAGATCCTCGCCAATGACCGGGCTGGAACCTTCTGTCTTGAAGTCGTGAATGAGAAAACTACACCCGGAGTATCAGACTCGGGGCTTGTGCTGTTCCGTCATGATTTCCTCTTCCCGGAGTCATGCCGCTCCGTTCAGGATTATTATGATCTTCTGCAGAAGAAAAATCTTTCGATGCTGTTAAGCTTTGTTGACAAGGTGGAAAAGGGGACAGACTTCACCATCACACAGCTGGACGAAAGCACATGCTCCTATTTTCCGCGGTTGAACACCCGGATCAACGCATGGATAGACTGGCAGTGGTCAAAAGAGGACATAGCCGTTTTCATACGCGCGTTTTCAGATCCCTATATCGGTGCGGCAAGCTATATCGACGGCTGTGAAATTCGCATCAGAAAAGTGGAAATAAGCGAGGCTGACGGGACTTTTCATCCTTTTCAGGCAGGTATAATCTATCGCATCGATGGATCAGGCCGGTGTTTTGTCGCCTGTCGAAATGGCACCGTGATCATCTCCGGCATCGCCGACTCCAAGGGAAATGATTTTTATCCAACCTTGGGCAGACGGATATACACCCCCTCGACACAATTGGATAAGGCAATGCAATCGGGGGTGGATTACGATGCTGACGGAATTAAAAAATAAAACCAATTAAATAAGGAGCTTAAAGTGGACAACATCTGGAAAAACTGGCAGGAAGTCTCAAAACTGACCAAGGACAGGAAAATAATTCTCTTTGGTAAATCAGAGGACTGGGCTGAAAAAACAATACTCTCCGCCCGCATGCCTATTGCATATATCGTCGACAACAATATCAATCTCCACGGAACCGAACTCCATGGTGTCCCGGTATATGCTCCGGCCAAGCTTAAAAGTGAAAAACCCGGGTCATTCTATATCCTAATAACATCCGGGTCATTCTTCTCAATAATTCCCGAACTCGAAGGATATGGTTTAGAGGAAGGAAAAGATTTCTGCTGTACTCCCCTTCTCCTGAACCAGAAAACACTAACTGATATCATAACTCACAAGCAACGCCTGCTGGTATCATCTCCTGATCATTCCGTATATTCCGAGATCGACAAGGGCAAGGATATCGGCGGCGGTGTTTTCATATATGATATCGATTCGCACGAAAGCCAGAGAGTTGCCAGCGGATCGTTCCACCAGATCGCAAAGGGGAAAGATGTGTTCTACATCATCCATCACTTCGAGGGCGTCCATATTTTCTCTGACAAGACACTGAAACATCTTGACAGTTTTCCAATCGACGAAAACTCCAAACCTCACGGTGTAGCATTCTGTCCGAAGCGCAATCTTGTGATAACCGGATGTTCAGGGTTGGACAAGGTATCCTTCTTTGATGCCACCTCATACAAGAAGGTGGATGAGATCAAAATATCTGACCGTTACGACAAATTAGGGTCTGAACAGCATCATATCAACGATCTCTGGGTCGAAGGGGATAGCCTTTTTGTTTCCATGTTCTCCTTCAGCGGATTCTGCAAGAACAACAATTATGACGGCGGAATAATGGAGTTCAATCTCAACAATCTGTCCGAAAAACGCATAGTCGTCAGCAATCTCTGGATGCCTCACAGCGTACAGATGATTGGCGGAAACCTGTGCTATGTCGACAGCATGAGAGGGCACCTTCACCTTTCAGACAAGAAGGTAAGCGGAGAGTTCCCATGGTTCATACGCGGATTGGCATTTGACGGACAGTACTACTATATCGGAGTAAACCAGAACCGCTATTTCGACCGCCTGAAAGGTATCTCCAACTGTATCATGCTGACCGCAGGAGTACTTCTTTTCGATGAGGAATCAAAAGGTACCAGGTTCTTCGCAATGGAAAACCTGCGACAGGTGCACGACCTCTGGGTTCTGGGAGAATGATCGGACAAGGATAAATCTTTCATATCCAATATCGACATATCAGCAAAGTTCTGAAATATGCCATCAAAACAGCCATATCCAATCAATGCGTTCGGAATTAAACTAATTGGCGTTGACAATTGGTTCCGGAATTACAGTTCCCCTGTCTGCAGCGCAGACTACCAGCGGATTTTCGACGCCACGCTCGAAGCCTTCAACAATGCGATTCCGGAAGACATGCAATCTCCGGAATACCAGACACTGATATGTAACAATAATTTCGTATCGCATATGTCCCACCAGATATTATTCATGCATAGGCTTCAACGTCTCCGTGAAGAAGGATACCAATCTGTTCTGGACACTGCAGAAAAGACTCTTGACGAATATCAGGCCGAACTGCAAAACTCCCTTCTGAAAGATCCCTACGCCTTCAACAACAATTTAATGGATGATATAAGAAACCGATGGAGGAACATCCGGGTCAACTGGCACTGTGCACCGTTCCTGCATTTGCTGAATCCGCGTCTGGCAAGGAATCGTCCGTATATGCTGGGAGGAATGCGCTCCTCTATTGTCAAAGCTTTCTGCGAAAGCCAGGCCGTTGTCCCGTTCACGATCCAAGGACGGCAGTTCATGCACGCCAGGGAAAACAGCAAGTACAGGAAATATGAGGGAGGCATAGACAAATTTATCAGCACGTTCCTTTCCGGTCTTAAACAGAACATTCCCGAGTCCCGTGGCGTCCTCAATGAAATCATGGAATTCAAACTCCGCTCACATTTTCGAAAAACTCTCAATGCATATCTGAATTGCCGCGACATATTGGCCGACTGGCCTGAAAACGTGCTGATGGTCGACTGCATCAACAATCTCTATCATCGCATAGTCGCAACTTCCTGGAAAAGCCTGGGAAGAAAAACTGTCGGATTCACACACGGAAATGCATATGTGGCGATATACAAGCCAACTCTTCCAAGACGCGGAGACCTGTCAATCCTGTCCGAATTCATTGTATCCTCTGAAGGCGAATCACGTCTGCTTAGAGATGGAATCCGTGATTTCTCCTCCGGAGTTAAAAGCACTTTCGAGATACGGGCTTGCGGCAGGAACATCTACAGGAAGTTCTACGAGGAAAACAGGAATAAGCCGGAAATCAAAAAAATAAAACATGTGATGCTGGTAGGATTTCCAATGTCCTATCACTACCACGCCTATCATCCTGAGCAGAACTCAATGCCGCACATACACCTTGAACTTACTATCATAGAAATCCTCAGGAGAAACGGGTATTCTGTCATATACAAGGCGCATCCCGATACCCTGGAAGCGACTCGCGGCATATATGATGGCAAAGTGGACTCAATCATTACTGAACCGTTTGAAAAGGTCTACGATAAGGCCGACTGCATTCTTTTCGGGACACCGGCAACCACGACTTTTGGCTTTTCACTGTTAACCAGGATTCCTATCATCTGCATAAACACAAAAGGCAACTACTGGCATCCTGAAATCCTTGATAAAATTCAAAAACGTTGCGCCCTGGTTGATGCCGCCCCGGATGGTTCAGGCAGAATTATTTTCAAAGAGAAAGATCTGCTTCAGGCTCTTGCTGATGCGCCTGGGCGAATGGATTTTCAGGTTGTCGAGGACTTCGCAATCAATTAAAACGGGATATTTATATGAGCAGCAAAAAAGTATTGGTTACGGGAGCTGACGGATTCATCGGCTCTCATCTGGTCGAAATGCTTGTCAGGAAAGGTTTCGACGTGAGAGCGGTTTCGCTTTACAATTCCTTTAACAGCTGGGGATGGCTGGAGGACATCGACTGCCTCAAGGACGTCGAGGTGGTCAGCGGGGATATATGCAACCCGCATTTCTGCGCAAATGCCGCCAAGGGCGCAGATACCGTCTTCCATCTCGCCGCGCTCATAGCGATACCCTATTCCTATGCAGCACCCTCCAGCTACATTGACACGAACGTCAAGGGTACTTTCAACATGTGCCAGGCGGCGCTGGACAACGGATGCAGCAGGTTTATCCACACTTCCACGAGCGAAGTATACGGCACCGCGCTCTATGTCCCGATCGACGAGAAGCATCCCCTGCAGCCGCAGAGCCCCTATAGCGCAAGCAAAATAGGCGCGGACGCTGTCGCCATGAGCTTCTTCAACTCCTTTAAACTGCCTCTTGTAACTGCAAGGCCGTTCAACACCTACGGACCGAGACAGTCCGCCAGAGCCGTCATCCCTTCAATCATAATACAAATTGCGGCAGGCAAGAAGGAAATAATGCTTGGCGACGTAACTCCCACTAGGGATTTCAACTATGTCGAGGACACCTGTGCAGGTTTCCTGAAACTCGCGGAATGCGATAAGGCCATAGGCGAAACAATCAATATCGGCTCAGGCACCGAGATTTCTATATCCGATACTCTCGACATGATAAGGAGTTTAATGAGAAGCAATGTGAAATATGTCGCCGACAGGAAACGCATGCGCCCGGAAAACTCCGAAGTATTCAGGCTGTTCTGCGATAACGCAAAAATCAGGAAACTGACTGGATTCAAGCCGAAGTTCACACTTGAGGAAGGGCTGGAGAAGACGATCAAATGGTTTACGCGTCCGGAAAACCTATCAAGATACAAGGCGGACATCTACAATGTATAAAGGCATAGTCGAGTTCATCAGGGAAACATATGGGGACAGGATAAGCATTCCGCTCCATGAGCCATGTTTTTCCGGAAACGAGAGGGAATATGTGGCTGATACGATTGAATCAAGCTTCGTATCCTCGGTTGGCGAATATGTGAACCGCTTCGAGAGAGACATCGCTACTTTCTGCGGTGCGAAATTCGCAGTTGCAACCGTCAACGGGACCGCGGCACTGCATATTGCCCTGAAACTCTCAGGTACTGGAGCCGGTGACGAGGTACTCACTCAGCCATTAACTTTTGTTGCTACCGCGAATGCAATAAGCTATACGGGTGCACTTCCGGTCTTCATCGACGTCGACAGGGACACTCTCGGACTGAGCCCCGAGAAACTGGAAGATTTCCTTAAAGTGAACATCGTCATCAGAAAAGGCTTTGCTGTCAACAAAAAATCAGGCAGGAGAATAAGCGCGTGCGTCCCGATGCATACTTTCGGACACCCCTGCAGGATAGATGAAATTGCAGCTGTCTGCAGGAAATACAAGATAGCCCTAGTGGAGGATGCGGCAGAATCCATAGGCAGCCTGTACAAGGGAAAACACACTGGCACGTTCGGCAAGGCAGGAGTCCTGAGTTTCAACGGGAACAAGATAATCACGACCGGCGGTGGGGGAATGATAATCACCGACGATGCGAATTTCGCAAAAAAGGCAAAGCACATCACTACAACCGCCAAGATTCCGCACAAGTGGGAATATGTCCATGATGAGACCGGCTACAACTACAGGCTGCCGAACATCAACGCCGCTCTGGGATGCGCCCAACTTGAGAAGCTAAAAGGATTCCTTGTTAAAAAGAGGCTCCTTGCCGACACTTATGCCACATATTTCAAATCCATAGGAATTCCATTCGTACTCGAACCGGAATATGCCCGTTCCAACTACTGGCTAAATGCAATACTGTTGAAAAACAGGGCTGAAAGGAATAAATTTCTTGAATATTCCAATTCGAACGGAGTTATGACGCGTCCTGCATGGCGGCTTATGAACAAGCTGAGGATGTACAAGTCCTGCCAGTGCGGTAATTTGGAAAACGCAAACTGGCTCGAGGACAGGATCGTAAACATTCCAAGCAGCGTGACAAAATGAAGAAAACAATTGTTGTCATCGGAGGCGGAGGACATGCAAAGGTCCTTATCAGCGTACTCAAGAAGATGAAGGAATACCGTATCGTCGGATATACGGACATCATAGACAAGGGTGAAATACTCGGCATCGGATACCTCGGCGATGATTTTGTCCTCGGCAGACTGGCCTCCAAGGACCGTGCCGAATACGCGGCGCTAGGCATCGGCAAGACGGAGAAGCCCGACTGCAGGAAACGGATGCTCTCCGGTCTGGAAAAGCTCGGTTTCCAGCTTCCCGCCATCATCTCCCCCGAAGCGGTCGTCAACGAAAACGTGGTGATTGGAGAAGCGTCCGTTGTCTTTGATGGAGTTGTCGTCAACAGCGGCTCCAGAATCGGAGGCGCAGTAATACTCAACTCTAATTCCACGATTGAACATGATTGTACCATTGGCGCATTCACGCATATAGCGCCAGGAGTCACTCTCAGCGGAGAAGTTGAGATAGGTGAAAACTCGTTCGTAGGTGCAGGTTCGACCATAATTCACGGAACTAAAATTGCCGCCAACTGCATAGTCGGGGCAGGTTCCGTCGTAATAAGGGACTGCAGGCTGTCAGGCACATACGTAGGGAATCCTGCAAGAAAAATAAAATGAAGAACGGCAGAATATTCATCATCGCAGAAATCGGAGTCAACCACAACGGTTCATTGGAAATGGCCAGGGGGCTTGTGGATACGGCGAAGAAATGCGGGGCTGACGCTGTGAAGTTCCAAACCTTCACGGCTGACTCAATAGTCACACGTTCCGCCATGAAGGCCCCTTATCAGAAGAAAAATACTTCTTCTTCAGAGTCCCAGTACAGCATGCTGAAGAAGCTTGAGCTCAGCAGGGAAAAACATATGATTTTGAAGAATCACTGCAGGAAAAGAGGCATTGATTTCCTTTCGTCAGCATTCGACGAGGAAGGCGCCGATTTCCTATATGGCATCGGCATGAGGAAATTCAAGATTCCATCCGGCGAGATCACCAACCTCCCATACCTTCGGCACATCGCCCGGAAAAAATGCCCGATCATCCTCTCAACCGGAATGTCGACCATGAAGGAGGTCGGCGAAGCGCTTGACATCATTTATTCTGAAGGCAACAGGAAAGTGTCCCTCCTGCATTGCGTGACCGAATATCCAGCCCCATATGAGGAAATCAACCTGAGGGCGATGATTTCGATGAGAAACCGCTTCAAGGTGGAAATCGGCTATTCCGACCACACTGTCGGCGCTGAAATAGCGATAGCGTCCGCAGCACTAGGTGCGAAGATCATTGAAAAGCATTTCACTCTCGACAAGAATCTTTCCGGTCCGGACCACAAGGCGTCGGCC
>JANYBI010000248.1 GCA_025360875.1 Lentisphaerota bacterium | reverse complement strand
TGGCTCAGACAGAATATCGGGGAAAGCTTTTTCTCGAAAAGGAAAAGCGCTTTTAGCCTCACAAAAACAAATTCAAATAATTTTTCGGTGAAGTATTTCTCGGATAATCTCAAAAAAGTGGCTTCTTTTTAACACCCCAGGCGTATCCTATCCCCCAGGCGATAAAGCCATGTTTACGTTTTTTCCAAGATTCCGCCGCAGCTTCCGCAACCCTGTCCGTAAAGAATTCAATATACTCTTCCGGTCTCATTACCCCTTCCGGAACCGGCGGATACCATACCCCAAGCCCCATCAGATCGGGAGCCGTATGGGTATGGGTTGCGTTCAGAACGAGATTCCTGACAGGGAAATCGCTCACAAGGTTCCGTAGCTTGCGCCTGCTTATCTCAAGGACATTGTCAGGAATTAAAGCGGAATCGCAGGAAACCCATATGAATGAATTTTCCTCGTCTTTCCCGCTTGAAACAGCCAGAGCCGTCACTGTCACCGGATCCATGACAGTGCTGGTGATCCTCAAATGGAACTGTCCGCATAGATTCACTGGCTTGTCCGGGGTGACATCCCTGGACGACCATCCGATCATTAGCTTAGATGACATAATTTTTCCTTTTCCTTATATTAACCTATCTTTGTTTCTCAAACCATTCTCTTATCCATAGAAACCTTTCATAGGGCATATACTGTCCATCGGCCCCCATCCAGAGAAGCAGATTTGAATTTCTTATCCTGGGCGTATACAATTTTTCAAGTTCGATCCATATCTTGTCCTTGCTGATGCCATGTTCCTGAAAAGGATTGAAAATACCGCCAAGAATCATAAAATCCTCCCCGAGAACATCCAATACGTCCTCAAAACAGGTGTTTCCCAGAAATGGAGGCGTCACCGCGTTAATGCCATCGCATCCTGTGTCTTTAAAAAGATGGAGAAGCGCTTTCAAATGCCCGCACATATGGAGCACGACAAGCTTATTGTTCTTATGCATGATATTGACGTAATCCGTGATTTGCGGAAGGCTGAGCTTTTCATATAATCCGGGACTGATCATGGAGGTGCTGGTATTCTCAACCGGAATAACGCAGTCCAAAGGCGTCCTCCTTCCCAAGATTTCATATTCCTTCTTCCGACAGTCATGCATTATGCCAAGAACTTCCTCCACTTCTTCAGGAAAATCCTGGTAAAGGTTATAAAAATTAAGGATCCCGCAATCCATTTCAAGCAGTTGCTGGACCGGAGATGGATCAACCGTATTGGCCATGATGCCATCATTTCCAATATCATCCGTAATTTTCCTTATTCCTCTTTCAAACACGTCGGTTTTATCTTCTTCGTAATACGAATTCAGCCAAATATTCTTAAAAATCCGTAAGTCCGTGATTGTCTCAACCGGATGCTTGATGGGATGTCCGTTCTTATGGATTTCCGTCAACGTTCCCCATTTGCTCCTCTTCACTATGGAGACACCTCCATCCTGGACATCCATGACTTCTCTCTCAATATCCGGCTGTATCAGGCGGCAAGGGCTGGATACTTCAAGTCCATAACCGCCAAACTGCATGATATCGCAACCCACATGCCGGTAGAATTCAAAGGGGGACATCTTCCTTATTTCTTCAGGCATTCCAGATGTGGTTTTAGAATCGACAAGAGTCGTCCAGCAAATGGTGTTCCCTGATTTTTTCCGGAGGACATTGTTTATTCTTTCTTTTCCGGTCATTGCCTCTGTCCTTCAATATTGGACTTCTGATCAACCAATTATATCAAACCCCTATCCGTTCAAGTTCAAGCAGTGTCTGCCGTGCTGATTTTTCATCGGGGCAGGTTATGTCCAGGAATACCTTGTCGCGTGCAATCTTAGTAAGCAATTCACGGACTCTTTCGGGCGGACAGTAGATCAATACGCTTTTCCCGGCATCTTGGATTCTCTTGAAAAGATCTATCCAGTTCAAGGGATCACCGTACGTCGGATTTCCAACTTGCGTCGACGGCACCCACTGGATCAGTTTCAGCTTTTCTATCGAAAGCAATGTGTCCAGATGCATGATCTGCTCTTCGCCATCAAGATGATATATCCCGTAATCGACAAATGAATAACTCGATTCAAGATCCTCCTTGACGAATTCACGGAACATCTCCGGCGATATCATGACGCTTAAATCACATTGGGTGGCGCAAACCTTCCTGTGGCTCCATACTCCCATCCAGTCGATTACGCCTTCGCGACCGCCATTGGTGATATCGTATAATTCGTCAAATGTCTCCTTCCCATAAACAGCAATACGATCCCTTACAGCCTTCAGTTTCGTGGGTTCTTCCAACATGGCTATGAGTAATTTTTCATTTCCGATCAGCCCCGCTATCGTATCAATGCAGGCGAGAACACCGTTTATGCTTGTAACTCAAGAGTACCGATTTCTTGCTTTCAAGAAGCAGACTCTTTATCCGTTAATTTAGCCAGTTCGAGCGACAAGTCAACAAGCTCGAGACTCATCTCCTTGAAGTCCCGATAGTTTTCCGTTTGGCGCTTTACCTCC
>JANYBI010000130.1 GCA_025360875.1 Lentisphaerota bacterium | reverse complement strand
CAACGGTCTTCCTGTATTGGGGTTGATGATGTCTCCGGCGACAACATAGCCAACGCCACGGACATTCCTCAGCGCACCTGTTTCAGAAGCCACCCATTCCATGCGTCTGCGAAGTTCGCAGGCCTGTTTTGCGACATTCGCAATAATTTTCTCCTCCTCGTATATCTTCATCGCTTCAAGGGCGGCCGCCGCGGAAATCGCATGCCCGCAATATGTATTCGAGTGCAGGAAGGATTTACCTTTTGTATAATCTGAGTAGAAGGCTTGATAGAGCTTGTTGGAGCAAAGCACTGCTGACATCGGTCCCCAGCCAGCCGTCAATCCTTTGGAGAGGCATACGAAATCTGGGACAATGCCGGCATGTTCGCATGCCAGCATCTTGCCTGTCCGCCCGAATCCGGTCATGATCTCGTCAGCGATAAGATGAATTTTCTTATCCCTGGTCCATTTACGGAGCTTCCTCAGGAAATCCGGACTGTATATCCGCATACCTCCGGCACCCTGCACTACCGGTTCAAGGACAATCGCGGATATATTTCCGGCATGCTTGTCAAGATCCCCCTCTATTGTCTTCCATTTATCCGAATCCATTTTAAGCCATTCTGGAGAACTTGGGCCGGAAACATATGATCCGCAATCAATCTTCGGTATCCATGTCATCACCGGCTTGAAAGGATTTGAATAGATGTCGCAGTCACTTGCGGCAAGGGCGAGAATTGTCTCACCGTGGTATCCATTCTCCAGAGAGATGAACTTTGTCCGTTTCAGGGAGCCGGTCTGGGCATGATACTGGAGGCTCATCTTCATTGCGATCTCGACGGCGGTTGAACCATTGTCGGCATAGAAAACCTTGGAAAGCCCGGGCATTATGGCACATAAGCGTTCCGAAAGTTCGACAAGTGTCTCATTGCAGGTGTTCGCCATGATGACATGCTCAAACTTCCCGATCTGCCGCTGGACAGCCTTTCTTATGCGGGGATGGGAATGCCCGAGGCTTTTGCACCACCATGAACTGATACCGTCAATAAGCTTGCGTCCGTCGGCGGTAATTATAAAAGGCCCCCTCGCCTTTTTCACAGGAATTGGAGGGAAAGCCTCATAATCCTTCATCTGGGAACACGGATGCCAGATGTGTTTAAGATCTCTTTTCTGGAGCTTGTTCATCTTATTTTGTCCTGAAAAACGGATTCGAAACCGCTATTTCGCAATGGCCTCGATCACGATTTTCTGTCCATATCCGCAGTTTGGGCATATCCAGTCCAGGACATATGGGGTTCCCGGCTTTGGAGTATTGATGGTTATTTCCTCGGACTGGAAGCCGCACATTCCGCACCTTATCTTGAAGGTGGTTTTCTCGGCATTGGCTTTGACGATCCCGGCGCCCGTAGCCTTAAATTTCAGCTGCCCGACTGTAGCTTCCGCCGTAGTCCCTGTTGGAATGCCATAGCATCCGCTTAAAGCGGATACAAGTCCGGCTGACAGTAGAAGCAATACTATTATCGTGAGAGCATTTTTCGACTTCATCTCTTTTTCTCCTTAAAAAACATGCAGCCCGGAAAGCCCGCATGTGTTATTCCGTTGATCAGTTCTTCAGCGCCGCAACCGCCGCCGCATAATCCGGTTCCTGCGTAATCTCCGGAACGAGCTGGACATATTTCACGACACCTTTTTCGTCAACAACGATCACCGTTCTTGCAAGGAGACCGGCAATCGGACCATCGACTATCCTGAGACCGTACTTCTCGCCAAAATCCTTCTTCCTCAGGTCGGAAAGCGATACGACATTCTTTATGCCTTCAGCTGAACAGAATCTCGCATGGGCAAAAGGAAGGTCGGCGGAAATACACAACACGACGGTATTGTCGAGCTTGGCAGCCTCCTCGTTGAACTTCCTGACGGACATCGCACAGACTCCGGTATCGACGCTCGGAAAGATGTTCAGGACAATCTTCTTGCCCTTGAAGTCCTTCAGTGAAACATCCGACATGTCGGTCTTTGTCAGCACAAAATCCGGAGCATTATCGCCTTTGGCGGGGATATTTCCCGGAATGTGGATCGGATTACCCTTTAATTTAATCTCCTTCATAGTCGCCTCCCGTGTTGTATTTGTGTTTGAAACGCAGCCCGCCAGCAATACTGCCGACAATGCTGACATCATGAAAACCATTCTCATCCCAACACCAGCCTTTCTTCGAATTTGATCGTTTGCAGTCAATCCATTATTGGCTGTTGCCTTGAAATGCAAAAGGCACACGCAAGAATGCGTTAACTGCCAACAAAACACACATCGATTCGAATTGCCATGGATAGTGGAAAACCTAACATTGCCTCAATTGATTTTCCAAGATTCAACAAATATATTCTAATTCCGCATATTCTATATTCAATCTCAGGTAGGGAAACTATGTATACTGCAGGAATTGACATCGGCTCGACCACGACAAAGGCTGTCATCTTCGACGGCACTAGCATACTTGCTTCTGCGGTACAGCCAAGTGGTATTGCTCCTGCCGAAACTGCCATAAAGGTCCTGGATGCCGTCCTTGCTGAAGCAAAGATTACGAAAGATCAGCTTGCCTCAATCGCATCCACCGGCTACGGGAGACGGCTCACCGACCTTTCGGACAAGGTCGTCACCGAGATCAAGGCTTGTGCGGCTGGAGCAGTCTTCATGGGCACTCCTGACGGAAGGCCGAATACGGTCGTCGACATAGGCGGACAGGACACAAAGGTAATCCAGCTTGGCGCCGATGGACAGGTCACCAACTTCGTAATGAACGATAAGTGCGCGGCGGGAACCGGACGTTTCCTGGAGGTTCTTGCGATGAAGCTTGAGATGTCATACGATGATTTCGTCAAGGTCGCGCTTGAATCAACTACCCAGATACAGATGAATTCCACATGTGCGGTGTTCGCGGAAAGCGAAGTTGTGTCCCTTCTGGCGCGCGGGATAAAGAAGGCAGATATTGCCGCCGCCGCACACGCCTCCATAGCAAACAGGGTTGGCTCAATGCTCAGGAGACTCGACGCGCAAACCCAGCCCTACCTTTTTGTAGGTGGCGGAGCCCTGAACGCGGCACTGCTGAAGTCGCTTGAGGAAAACATCGGCGTGAAACTCCATTCCCACCAGCATGCACAAAGGGCCATCGCCCTGGGCGCGGCGGTCATAGCCCAGGAAGAAAACAAAGAGTGATTGAATCTCCAATAGCCAACAAGGAATGTCCAATAACGAAGTAAAACTTCAGGAACAGAGGCTCTTTCATGTTTGTAGTTAATGTCGCAAGACATGTAATTGGAAGCACATCCCTTGCGGGATTAACTACGAACATATGCAGATATCCAAGATCACGGCTCACCCTTATCCATATTTTTGCATTGCCTGTTCTCCTGTCCTTATTAATTTTTCCCGGGTGTTCCGATTCCGGAACACCAGCGGGAAAAATTACAATCTTCGAAGCTGCGGGGTTCGCACCTGTCATAGATGCAATAACCGCTGAAGCCGAAGGGAAATTGAATGTCAGTATAATAGCAGAAGCAAGCGGCACACAGGTCGCATGCCGCAAACTGTCCGAACTTGGGCGCAGATGCGACATATTGATTTCTGCTGACGAAAAGCTTTTCAGGGAACTCGTTCCCGACAAGACGGAATTCAGATTGGATTTTGCGACCGACGAGATAGTGCTCGCGTTCGGACAACGCGCGAAATTCGCAGATGATGTCGAGAAGGACTGGGCGAAGGCGCTCTTTGAGAAAGACGTAAGGCTCGGGCGTGGCGATGAGAACCTCTGTCCTGTCGGATACAGGACGCTCATGACCTGGCAGCTACAGGAGAAATTTGCGAATATCGCAGGATTTTCCGACAACTTGAAATCAAAGTCTGCTAAAGTCGTAGACGACGTCATGCATCTTACGCCTCTCCTGAAAACCGGCGAAATTGATTATGCCTTCCTATACAGGTCAATGTGCATTGCGCAGGACATCCGGCATATCAGATTGGACAGGAAGGTGAACCTGGGCGACATTTCAACGGATTATTCCTCTGTATCTGTGAAACTCGGAAAGGGTAAGGTCATCAAAGGCGGTCCAGTCATTTTCAGCCTGAGCATTCCTTCAAATTCAGAAAATCCTGAATCTGCATCCCGTCTTATAAAATATCTACTGACAGACAAGGCCGGAGTAATCAAGGCAAAGGGGTTCACCCCGATAAAGCCAACTTTCCACGGTAAAAAGGAACTCTTCAAGCCGTTTGCAGACTTCGCGGAATTTTCAGATGAAAAGATATAACTTTTTCAACGCGTTGAAAAAGTTTTTTTGACATAGAACCTGAACGTGTCTCGCAGCAGCACCCCTGTATCCGTGGCCTTGCAGGACGGATCTTTTGCGAAGTTCGCAAGCGACCGGATGCGGCCACCGGCTCCTGCCAACATGTAGCTGCTTAGCGCAACAGTCCTCCGGCCGGAATCATCTGCCAGTTTCCCGTTGTTGATCAGGGTAAGGCTTGTACCGTCCTTCAGCTTAGCAACTTCATCCTGGGCACTTTTCAGATCCTCACTAGCGAGTTCGATGGTGCAGAGAGTGTCCTCGAACGGAAAACTCCAGCAAAGATCGTCCTCGGTGAATTTCCCAGCCTTGATGATCCTGTCCTGCGGGATCAGCAGTACCGATGCCGCTCCGGGGACCGATGCAAAATATGCTTCAGCAGTCATTCTGTTCAGTTCATCGGCTGCAATTTCCTTGTCCAGTGAAACAATTGTCTTTCCTGAGTTTTCATTGGCTTTTGAAAGTAAATTTTCCAGCTCGCTGGAAAATTTAAAAGACACAGTCCCATCTGCAGCAACAGGCACCAGCCTGGATTCCATTTTCACTGTCCTGTGCTTTTTCACATCCACTTCGGCGATGATCTTCGAATATGAGGTGCAGTACGCTTCAGACTGGGCATACCAGCTTGAGACGCCGATTCTCTCCCCGGGAGCGCCCTGATGGGTGTGGGCCCCGAGGACAAGATCAATCTGCGGGTATTTCTCAGCGATGCGG
>JANYBI010000075.1 GCA_025360875.1 Lentisphaerota bacterium | reverse complement strand
CATTCGCTACCCCCATGTTGGCTGTTATACGATAGCAATTATATGCTATCGTAATATTGCCTAAAAAAAGAGACTGTCAAGCAAATATCGTTTTTTTAACGCTGAATTATTTTACAGGAGGAAGGTAAGTTTTTAACACCGGGGTCGCACACCGGAAGCGAAGGCGGCATCTTCCACCTACGCCAAGGCTACGGTGGACAGGCCGCTGCCGCAGTCCAAGTGATTCGTCCACTCTGTAGGACTCATCATGTAAATATTTGAATTCAAATCAACGTCCTAACCGCTTCTGGCTACGGAAAGCTGTCAGGAGAATGTGACTTACTAATAGTCTCGAAATAATATGGAGTTCCAAAATAACGGAGGGCGTCCTCCTTCGGAGGATTACCCGCCATAGATAGAGTGCCGCGGGTTGGAAAACCCGCGCTCCGTTGAAGAGGAAATTCATCGAGACTATTATGAGACGATTAGTAGTTAGGGTTTAATTCCTCTCCTGTCATATCCGATAATGCATCACGTAAACCTGTTGCACTCGGATTCATTTTAGGGCTATCTGCAAACCACTTGCGCAAATTATTTCTTCGTGTTGGATCTATGAGTTTTATTATAATCTCATGATATTCTTTTGATTTTGGTCTCCATTCAGGTTTGACTACTGGAATAAAAAGGTCATTAAACTCCTTCTTCCTGTAGACATAATGATCAAGAAGGTTCATCAATCCAAATATTTCTTTCTGACCAGAATCCGTAATACCTACGTCCATCTGAATGGACTGGTCATAAAGCTTTTGCATTTCGGGATCAGTAAATATCATTTATTCATTGTATCCTAACTAGGTTTCAGGTTCAAATACCCAGTATTCTGCCCATTGCTTTCGTTTTCAGCAACCGACGACTGACTGCCGACGACCGCGTTACCGGCTCAGCAGGAACTCGATATCCTCGTTGCTGAGATGGCCGAGAGTGGACGGTACGCTGTCGACCAGATTCGTGAACAGCGTCTGTTTCTTGCGCTGCAATGTGAGCATCTTCTCCTCGATGGAATCCTTTATCACGAGCTTCATGCTGTATACGCTCTTGTCCTGGCCTATCCTGTGCGTCCTGTCCGTCGCCTGCATTTCAACTGCGGGATTCCACCAGGGATCATAGATTATGACCCTGTCGGCCGAAGTCAGGTTCAGGCCGCTGCCGCCAGCCTTGAGGCTCAGAAGGAAGACCGGAATGTCGGAACTGGAATTGAAATTTATCACCCGTTCCATCCTGTTCTCGGTGCTGCCGTCGAGATATTCATATTTTATCGACTGCTCATCAAGCCAGGTCCTGACGATCTTAAGCAGCGATACGAATTGGCTGAAGACGAGAAGACGGTGTCCGCTGTCGATTGATTCCAGCAGGAGTTCCTGCATCAGTTCTGTCTTTGCGGATTTCGCATTTTTCACCCCGAAATTTTCCGGGAGCAAGGTCGGGTGGCAGCAGAACTGCCTGAGTCTCAGCAGGCTTGTAAGGATGTCGAACTTTGTGATCCTGCCCTTGAGGAAATTTGAACATTCGTCGCGTCCCTTCTCGAGGAGTTCGGAGTAGAACTTCCTCTGCTCCTCCTCCATCTCGCAGTAGATCACCTGTTCGATCTTTTCAGGAAGTTCCTTGGCGACTTCCTTCTTCTTCCTGCGCAATATGAAAGGGGCGACGCGGGCCGCAAGTTCCAATTGCTTGTCCTCGCTGTCCCTTATTCCGGCATATCTGAACCTGAAACTCCTGTATGAGCCCAGCATGCCCGGATGCAGGAAATCGAAGATGGACCAGAGTTCCTCGGCGGAGTTCTCAAGCGGGGTGCCGGTCAGGACCAGCCTGTGTTCGGCCGAAATGGCCTTGCATGTCTTGGCATTGGCAGTCCCGGGATTCTTTATGTGCTGGGCCTCGTCGAGGATGAGATACCCGAAATTGAATTTGCCATAAGTCTCCAGATCCCTCTTCGCCAGCGCGTAGGAACTTATCACGATATCCGAGGCGCCTATCTTGTCAATGTGCTCAGCCCGGTCCGGACCTTTCAGCACCAGTGTCTTAAGCGACGGGACGAACTTCTGCGCCTCCATCTCCCAGTTTTCGACAAGACTGCTCGGGCAAAGCACAAGACATGGCAGTGAAGACGTTCCGTGTCTGCGCCTATAGCATGAGATTACGACAAGAGCCTGGATAGTCTTGCCAAGTCCCATCTCGTCGGCGAGGATCGTATTTAGCCCGTTTTCAGCCATCCTCCGGATCCATTTGATGCCATCCTGCTGGTAGTGCCTGAGTTCCCCGGAAAAATCAGGGGAACCCATGTCATCCGCAGATGTATTTTCCAGTTTGTTTTTGAGTTCCACGAATTCTGAAAGCGATTCCCCGAGCAGTTTCCTGGCCGTATCGGTCCAGAAAAGAGCTGAAGCCCTGGATATTATTATCACGTCGTCATTTTCGGGATCGATCTGTACGAAATCCGACACTGTCCTTGCGAATTTCGCAAGCCTGTCGCTTATCCTCCCGTAATTTCCGCCACGGGTCTCAATGAACGACCTGCCGTGCCTTATGGCGTCCGTCAGCTGCTTCCAGCTGATCTCCCCTCTCGGAGTGCTGATCTGGTATTTGATCCTGAAGAATCCGTTCTCCTCGGTGACAGCCCTGAATCTCAGGGCGAACTCCTCCAGATCTCCTTTCTTGATG
>JANYBI010000051.1 GCA_025360875.1 Lentisphaerota bacterium | reverse complement strand
CACACTGTATATTGGCCGACAATGCTCAAGGCTATGGGAGTCGAACAGCCGAAGACGATCTTTGCGCATGGCTGGTGGCTCATTGGCGCCGACAAGATGAGCAAGTCCCTCGGCAATGTAGTCAATCCGATGGACATGGCTGAGAAATACGGCGTTGACGCGTTCAGATATTTCCTCATGTCCGAAATGTCCCTGGGGAACGACGCATCTTTCACTGAAGAGATATTTGTCACCAGATATAACAGCAACCTTGCGAACGATCTTGGAAATCTGCTTAGCCGCGTCGTCAAGATGATCGTCAAGGAGACTGGTGGAGTCATCCCTGCCGCCGGACCTGAGACCGAGCACGACAAGGAACTCCGTGAAACCGTTCTTGATGCCGTTGCTGAAATGGAATCGGCGATCCTCGGAATGAAGATCGACCGCGGGATCGAGCAGGTCATGAATGCGATCCGCGCGGCAAACCGCTACATGGAGAAGACTGCTCCCTGGAAGCTTGCCAAGGAGAAAAACACGGAACGCCTCAACACTGTCCTCTACACTGCCGCGGAAGCCCTGAGGATAATTTCCGGGATCCTTTATCCTCTGATGCCGGCCAAGATGTGCGAAATTCGCAAGTCGATCGGCCTGGCTGATCCTGTTGTCGACATCAATATCCTGAAGGTCTGGGGGAATCTTGAACCCGGTCTGAAAGTCACTGATATCGGTTCCCTGTTCCCGAGGATAGACGTCAAGGCTGAAGCCGATAAACCTGCGAAGTCCGCAGAGACGGTCGCTGTAGCTGAAGATCAGATAACCATCGAAGATTTCGGAAAGATAAAGCTCAGGACTGCAAAGGTCCTGGAAGCCGAAAAAGTCGAAGGTGCCGACAAGCTGCTCAAACTGCAGATCGATGTCGCCGGAGAGAAACGCCAGCTGATCGCCGGTATCGCGCAGTTCTACAAGCCCGAGGAAGTAGTCGGACGGACGATCGTGATCGTCGCCAACCTAAAGCCTGCGAAGATCCGCGGCATCGAGTCGCGCGGAATGCTGCTAGCCGCAAAGGATGGGAAGACTCTGAAGCTCATCACCGTCGACGGTGGCGACTTCCTAACCGGCTCTTCGGTTGGCTGAAGTAGCACAGGCATTCCTGCCTGTGTGTCTGAGCCGGCGAATGGGCGTATCGGAGTAATGGCGAAATACTCGAAGAAATTTCCAGATGTAGAGTTGTCTGACCCAGACAAGGTTCTTAATGGCATTTCACCATTAGCTTGATATCCATCCTGCCAATCCTGTTATCCTGTCAATGATATTAGTTGAAACATTTTCGTTTGATGATAGCTTATTCAAGGAGTAAGAGGTAAACGTCAATGTATAGTACAATTGAAGCAGTCATAGAGAATGGCAAAATCATGCCTAAGGGAAATGTGAAACTTCCCAGGTCAGGAAGAGTGCTTCTTACTTTCCTTAAAAACGAAAAAAAGAAAGCTGCAAACCGGAAAAAAATGTCGGCCTTTCTCCTGCTTGCCGGAAAGAGCCCGGTAATATCCTCTGAAATATACAGTTTCAGGAAACTAAGCAAGATATGATTCTTGTTGACACCAGCATTATTGTTGACTACTGGCATAAGCCCGATAAGCATACTGAACATGTCATTGGAACTGAAGATGTCTGCATCTGCGGAATCATCAAAGCCGAACTTGTCCACGGTGCCAAATCCCATTCTGATGTGCCAAAGATAAAAGAGGCTCTTCAAGTGTTTGAATACCTTGAAATCAATGAACAGGTTTGGGAAAGACTGGGTAATCTTCTGATGACTTTAAGAAACAAAGGGCTTTCTGTCCCTTTTCAGGATGCGGCAATAGCTGCAGTCGCACTCGAGTACGGACTTGAACTTTGGACTAACGACAAGCATTACAAGATGATTGCCGGAGTTGTGCCTGAGCTAATCCTCTTCCAGCCGTAATGATTTCCCCCGTAAATATTCCCTTCCACCGGCGGATGATTGTGGAGCGCCGGCATCTTGCCGGCAGCTTTGAATTATCCGGTATTGACAATATATTCATGGAAAGTTGTAGTTTGAAACACTTGGGGGATTGCAACGAAATATTCTATTCTTCAATCAATGCTCGCATTTGTATTAATTATATCTCTGGCTTTTGTTGGATTCTCTGCTGATCTTGTACCAGAAAATCCTCCGGAGGGATGGAGCCTACTGATTATGATTGTGACTCCTTCAGAGCAGGCCAAAGGCGATTCTTTCAAGCTCTCTGACATTATGGCAATAACTGTCTATGACGGTGATACCGTTGCTTTGGGTGATTCATATTTCAGCAAGCAACCGAAGATCAGGAAAGCCGATGATATTCTTAAGGACAAAATAAAATCCAAGGAACTCGCGGGAAAATTATACAATGAGGCGAGAATTCTGATAAACAATAAATTTCAACTGGAAGAGGACCCTGACTTCAAAGATAAAGTTAAAAACCAGTCAAAGCTTGGAACGATAGCCATATCCATGAGATGCGCAGGTCGTGAAGTAAGGGTGTCATTTTCGCTTCCAGATATGAAAAACCTTCCCGAGAACCTGAAGAACATCCATGTGCTTGCAATGGAATCCGCTGTTAAGATAAAGGATGCGGTAAACAAAGAAGCTGTTAAGTAGGTGTTGGCTAAAAGCCCGTATCTGCTCCAGATGTAGAGTTGTCTGTCTCAGACAAGATTCTTAATGACATTTCACGATTCTATAGTCTCACCGGCATCTTTGAATTATCAATAATCGCTAATATATTCTTTGAAGGTTGTAATTTGAACGCCGGAGGTGCCATGAATAAGATATTCCTTTTGCTTTTGTTTATCCTCTCATCTCAAGTAATGGCAGACATGGGGTCTCTTTCATTTAACCCTAATATTAAAATATTCGAACCTAATCAGAGAGCCATAATAGCTTGGAATGGAACTGATGAAATACTTCTTCTGTCAACCGATCTGCATGCTTCTGAGAATACGAAAGTTCTAGAGGTCATGCCGTTGCCGTCGGAGCCGAAAGTAGAAGAGGGTGATGCCGGGCTTTTCAAGAAATCGATTGATATAATAAATTCAAAAAGGCTTAACCGTTCACGAGAATACATGTCTGCAAATTTTGCATTATCTGCAGAAGAAGACAATGTCAAGGAAGTGCCGGCGGCCGAAATAACATTCCATGACAATATAGGTGCCCATGAGATTTTCACTGTCAAACTCATTGAACCCGGAGGGTTTATTAAATGGGTGGAAGATTACTTTAAAAAGCAGAACATTGAAAATCCGCCAATTCCTGATGCCCTCAAGGCTGTAATCAAAGATTATATCAATGATGGGTATGTCTGGTTCGTCTTCGACGTGGTAAGCCTTACGGAGAACATAAAGACAAAGCAGGCCTTGAAGTTTTCTTTTAAAACGGATTTTATGTACTATCCTTTGAGGATCACCAGAACCGAAACAGGAGATACATCCGTAGATTTGATTATCCTATCAAGAGAGCTTCTT
>JANYBI010000038.1 GCA_025360875.1 Lentisphaerota bacterium | reverse complement strand
ACTAGAGTTGAAACATCCTTTGAAGGACCCTGATAAGGTTTTGACCAATCCCAGAATCCTGCGTTTAAAACAGCTATGAATGTAAAGGCGACAACAGCGGCGGCTAAAAATTTGACTGTGTTTCTCATTTTATGTATTCCTCCTTGAATTATATTGATAATGTGAAAATATCTGATTAATTAATATTATACTTAGAATCTGAAAAATCAAACCTTAAAATTTTGAGAAAGTGATATTTTAAGGAAAAATACATCATTTGAGGGAAAGTGCTTAAAAATTTCTTGAATTCAAAATCAGATGTGACGTCAGCTGTTATTTTCATGAGCGGAGGCGGAAGCAATGCCGAAAAGCTAGTGGGAAGCCTGGAAACGGAGAAAAATCCGCATTGGAAGGCTTCTATTATCTTTACCGACGCCCCTAAGAAAAGCAGGGCTTCAGAAATAGCCGGCAAATTCAATATTCCCCTGATCAGCCTCGATATTCTTGAATTCTACAGGATGAGGGGTGAATCGAAAGTTTCACTTGCTACCGGGAAGGGAAGGGAAATAAGGGAGGCTTGGACAAATGAGCTTAGATCTCTTCTTGCAGGATATGAAATTGATTTTGGAATCCTGGCAGGATTTGTTCCTCTTACCAACATAACTTCCGATTTCCCATGCCTGAACGTCCATCCGGGAGATCTCACTGTGGAAGAGAAAGGTAGGAGGATCTTGGTTGGACTCCATACTCTCCCTGTTGAAACCGCTATTTTAAATGGATTTCCATCATTAAGATCCAGTGTTATAATCGCGCAGACATATACGGGAGGGGGAGGGGAGATGGATAGCGGTCCCATACTTGGTATTTCTTCTCCGGTTGAAGTTGATCTGGGAAATTACAGTCTTGATGAAATGAAGGAAGCTTTTAGATCAAGACCTGCACAAAGACCTATAGGAGGATATGGGGATCTCCTTGAAGAAATGGCGAAGCATAACCAGGAACTTTTGAAAAAGAAAGGGGACTGGATTGTTTTTCCTCCGGTAGTAAGAGATTTTGCATCCGGCAAATTCGCCTACGACGACGATGGATCCCTTTTTTATCTGACTGGCGATGGATGGATGAAGATAAAGACTGTCGAATACGGATTATCATCGGAAAAACCTTTACTAACATGAATAGATTTGCACGACGATACCCTTATGGAAACATAGGATTGGAAAATGAAAAAAAATAGTAATAATCCTGATGATCCCCCTCATTACCATGGACATAGGAGAAGACTTAAGGAAAGATTTTCAATCTATGGAAGTGAAAGCTTCAGGGAATATGAGCTGCTTGAACTGCTTCTTACATACTCTATTCCCCGAAAGGATGTAAAAGAACAGGCCAAATCCCTCATTACAAGGTTCAAAACTCTTGCCGAAGTATTGAATGCGGACGTGAAGGAACTCTCTGAAGTCGCGGGGATTTCCGGAAATTCTGCTGTTCTCATAGGTCTTTGCCGGGAAATAGCGGTGAAATATTTCGAGGATAGGATTTATCAGAAGGATATTATTGCCGAACCAGGATCCGTATATGATTTTGTAAGGATAAAACTTTCGCATCTCAAGGATGAGATGTTCATGGTGATTTTACTCAATCCAAAAAACCATGTCATAGATTTTACAGTGCTTGACGAGGGAACTGTTGATTCTGCGATAGTATATCCGAGGAAGATATTGAAACAGGTTATAGAGAAAAATGCCAGTTCGGTGATTCTTGTACATAATCATCCAAGCGGAGTCTGTGATCCTTCGAATGATGATATCAGGCTTACATCAGCAGTAAAAGATGCCGTCAGGCCAGTTGATGTCAAAGTTCTAGACCACATAATCGCTGGAAGTACCGGTTATTTCAGCTTCAGGGAGAAAAACCTGATATAAATTGTTTAAAAAAGGTTTTATGAAAATACTAGTAATTGGAGGAGTTGCCGGCGGAATGTCAGCAGCGGCCAGGGTCAGAAGGCTTGGAGAAGACGCGCAGATAATAGTTTTTGAAAAAGGGAGTCATGTATCCTTTGCCAATTGCGGCCTGCCGTACCACATTGGTGGAGAGATAAAGGACCGCAATTCCTTGCTGCTGCAGACTCCTGAATCGCTTAAGAGGATGCTTAATCTTGATGTGAGAATCAACCATGAGGTCATAAGGATTGACAAGGCAGCAAAGAAAGTGATCATAAAGGATCTCAAGGAAAACCGGCAGTACGAAGAAACCTATGACAAACTAATTCTTGCGCCGGGAGCAGTTCCAATACGGCCAAAACTTCCCGGTGTAAATCTTCCCAAGATATTCATATTGAGAAATGTAGATGACATGGATGCGATCAAGGATGCCGTCGACAAGGGGGACGTGAAGAATGCGGTTGTCATAGGAGGAGGTTATATCGGAATTGAGACTGCTGAGAATCTCATAATGAGAGGAATCAAGGTTCATGTGGTCGAAATGATTAACCAGATTCTTCCTCCATTCGACTTTGAGATCGCCAAGGACCTGCAGAACCACCTTACCGCGAATGGAATAATTCTTCATCTCGGAACAGCAGCGGTTGCTTTCAAGGATGTTTCAGGCAGAATTTCAATTGAACTCAAGAACAATGAAGTGATTGAAACAGATATGGTGATAATGTCCGTAGGGGTGCGCCCAGATTCCGAACTCGCCAAAAATGCAGGGATCAAGATAAATGAAAGGGGAGGAATTGTCGTCAACCAGAGCATGCAGACATCAGACCTCGATATTTATGCTGCCGGAGATGCTGTCGAGGTAGCTGATGCAGTGACGGGCCAGTCATCACAGATACCTCTTGCAGGTCCAGCTAACCGTCAGGGTCGTATTGTAGCTGACAATATTTTTGGAAGAAAAAGCTCCTATAATTCAACACTTGGAACCGCAATTTTAAAGGTTTTCCAGATGACCGGAGCCTGCACTGGTGCATCGGAAAAGACATTGATAAAGAATAAAATACCTTACAAAAAGGTCTTTCTTCATCCGTCAAATCATGCCGGATATTATCCGGGTGCGACTCCCATTCATTTAAAGATGATGTTTTCACCTTCTGACGGAAAAATTCTGGGTGCCCAGGCAGTGGGATATGACGGCATTGACAAGCGTATAGACGTATTGGCTACGGCAATAAGTTCAGGTATGACTGTATATGATCTTGAAAATCTCGAACTTTCATATGCCCCTCCATATGGTTCGGCGAAGGACGCCATAAATATGGCGGGTTTTGTTGCATCAAATCTCTTGAGAGGCGATGTGGAATGCTGGTATCCTGAAGATTATCCTGAAAAGACAAACAATGGTCTTATAATTGATGTCAGACCTCCTGACATGTATGAGATTTGGCATATACCTGGTTCCATAAATGTGCCGATAGGCAAGGTTAGGAAGGAAATCGGAAATATTCCGAAAGACAAGAACATATATCTTTACTGTAAAGTGGGGTTTACCAGTTATCTGGCGTATAGGATCCTCAAGCAGAAAGGATTTGGAAAAGATAGGGCTTTAATGACGCTCAGTGGAGGGATAATGACGTTCTGTTGCCTTCATGGACCTGGGTGTTCATCTGAAAGAAATATTCCATTTGTTCCGTATACCCCTGATCCTGCCAAAGCGGAGAAATTTATACCTTCTTCAGATAAGGATTCGAAACACGAACTGACTCTTGATACATGTGGAATGCAATGTCCAGGTCCGATTATGAAGATGAAAGCTGAAATTGATAAAATGTCCCCCGGAGATGAACTTACAGTTTTTGCCAGCGACCCTGGTTTTTCCAGCGATGTCAAATCCTGGTGTCTGCAAAATTGCCATCAATTAATCGGCATTTCTGGAAATTTGCCAAGAATTGAGGCTAAAATAAGAAAAGGTAATATGACGGAATTGAGAAGTACGCAAACACCAGTTTCAAATAGGACCAAAAAGACAATAGTGGTGTTTTCAGGAGATTTAGACAAAGTTCTTGCTGCTTTTGTGATAGCCAACGGAGCTATTGCCATGGGAAGCGAAGTTACTATGTTTTTTACTTTCTGGGGAATTAATGCATTACGTAAGAATTTACCTCAGGCTTCAGGAAAAAGCTTTATGGACAGGATGTTCGGCATGATGATGCCAAAAGGGGCTGAAAAACTGAAACTTTCAAAGATGAACATGATGGGCATGGGAACTGAAATGATGAAAATGGTGATGAAAAACAAGAAAGTGGACGATCTTCCCTCCCTCATAGAATCAGCCCGAAAAGGCGGAGCCAGGCTTGTTGTCTGTTCCATGTCTATGGATATTATGGGCATGAAGAAAGAAGAACTTCTGGATGATCTTGAGATCGGGGGAGTTGCAACTTTTCTTCAGGAAGCGGACAACTCAAGCGCGACTCTTTTCATATGATTATGGAGGACTCCAGGACATTCCCAAGTTGAAGTGGAATCTGAGCCTGCTGCTTTCTCCATCCTGATTGTTAAGGATAGGATATGCGAGATCAAGTTTAATAGGAGCATTGAAGTAAGGCAGTTTTATACGCAGTCCATAACCTGCGCCAATATTGAAATCATCCATGCTGAAATTCCACGCATTTTCCTTGACCTGTCCTATGTCACAGAAAACTGCACCGCGTATAAATTCATATATCGGATGTGTTACTTCAACATTTGCGAGGAGCATGGACTCACCGCCATAAGCCTTGTTATCATTGTCTACAGGTGAAATTTTCCGGTAGGAGAAACCTCTCACAGAATCGCCACCGCCAAGAAAATACCGTTCATAGATAGGGGCAAGGTCTCCATGATTGCTAAAAGTGTCGACTTGGCCAACCTTAATTCCAGTATGCAAGACAAACCAATCATTGATAAATGAATAATAATTGCTGGCCAGACCTTCGAATTTATAATAATTGACAGTTCCTCCGAACGCTTTCGAATTCAACTCGCCCAATGCGCTCAACAGATAACCGTTGGTTGGATCTGTAAGGCTATTCCTTGTATCCCTTGCCAGAGTAAGAGACCATTTGCTGACAATATCAGTTCCCTTCGAATCCTGGAAAATCTGGGAAAGATCATCGTCCATCTTGTATACTTTTACAGATTCAATCGTATAGCCCAGTTTGACGCTGTTCCTGTCATCGTTAGGATTAATAAGCCATGGGAAATATGGAAGTGAAAATGGCTTTGTCAGGCTGAATTTCCCACCTATGTATCTTTCATCCCAGTATTCATAAGTTCTTTCAGTATAGAATGCCGACATGTCCAAGCTCAAAGGGATGTCGAAAAGCCATGGTTCCGTGAATTGCAGATAGAAATTGCTAAGATCAACTCCGTATTCGGCGTGAAGTTTAAGCCTTTGCCCTCCTCCTACAAAGTAATTAAATGGATCCATGAGATCAAAATTGGACTGTGAAAGTTCAACTATTCCTGATACGCTGTTACTATCTGAATAAGCACCGCCAATGGAAAATTTTCCGGTATCTTTTTCCTGGACGCTGATATCCACGTCCTTTTTACCCTGCTCATCAGAGTTTACTGAAACTATGTTGATTTTTTCAAAATAATCCATCCCCATAAGACGTGACTTACTTGCTTCAAGCCTGTCATTGTCAACAGGATCCCCTGGCTGAATCGCCAGTTCGCGGCGGATGACCTTGTCCTTGGTGTTACGGTTCCCTGATATATTGATGTTCTTTACAGTGAAAGGATCTCCTTCTGCTATCCTATATTCTATGTTTACAGTATGGGTGCTGAAGTCAGGAATTCTCACAGGTCTGCACTGGAAATCGGCATACCCAAGAGGATAATACATGGTTTCAATCGATCCTATGTCCTTTTTTTCAATACGGTTATCGAAAACATCATCGGTCTTAAGCTTGATCAGGGGGATAAGTTCGTCATTGGTGAATTTCTTGTTGCCGGTTACCGAAACTTCAGCGATCTTATAGATTTCACCTTCTTCGAGATTGAAGGTGATATTGACATATTCCGGGTTTGTATCCTCCTTGACGTCGACACTTGTAACCTTGAAGTCGAGATAGCCTCGATTCCAATACAGGTCCTTGAGACGTTCCTTGTCTATGTCTATCTCATTTTTTTCATATAGACCGATGTTTAAAAGCCAGCTGAGATAGGAATGTTGGGTGGCTATGCTGTTCTTCAGTTTCCAAGAGGAATATATGGTATTGCCTGTAAAAAATACATCATTTACTTTCAACCTGAGATTTTCAGTAATATTGATTGTCAAGTTTACAAATCCATCTCCGGCATCCTCAGTGGCATGTGTGATTATAGCCGAATTGTATCCATTTTCTATGTAGAATTTCCTTATGTTCGAGAGGGTTTTCTGGAGTTCCTGATCGTTCAAGGCCTCGTTGAGCTTGACAGTTATCTTGTCCTTGAATTCCTCTTCGTTATACTTCTTATTTCCCTTGAAGACTATAGTCTTAACCTTTGCCCTTGAAACGGTCTTCATGAGTATGTTGATTTTACCATCCCCTCCATCGGATGTCTCTGCCAGCACATCCTGGAAATTTCCAGTGGAGAAAAGTCTTTTGATGTCTTCATCAAGGATTTTCTGGTCGAAAGATTCACCTTTTTTGCTCTGCATGTTGTATTTGAGATACTCTTCAGGGAATACATATCCCTTCTGTTCAAATTTGACATCGTTAATTTCGGCCGATATCAGACTGAACGAGAAAGTAAGGAATGCTGCTACTGAGTATAACGTTTTGACAGAAAAAGACATGTCCCTTAAACCCTTGAATTCCCAATGAAATTGAAAAGTTATAAGATATTCTATATCCCGCTAATTTCAAAAAAGTTGTGTAAGATTTATGGAGGTTTAATTATTGCGAGGATCGTCTTCATCTCCAAATCGCGATCTGAATCCAAATGATGCGGTGAGAGGAAAAAATGACAGAGGAATTCTTCCGGGTTCGCCATTCCTGTTTTTTTCAATTATGAATTCAGCCTCGAGCCCCTTGACTTTTTCATCTTCCGTGGCGTCTTTCTGTTTCTCTGTATCCCTGTGGATGAAACCCACTATATCGGCATCCTGTTCAATTGAACCGGATTCCCTGAGGTTGCTGAGTTTAGGTATTCCACCCTTCTGCATTTCAGTGGCACGGTTCAGCTGGGCTAGGACGAGTATTGGTATACTTAGCTCCTTTGCAAGGGATTTTATTCCGGAAGATATCAGTGAAACCTCCTGCTGACGATTATCATTCTTCCTGTCGACGTCCGCTCTCATCAACTGAAGATAGTCTATGACGATGAGATCTATTTTGTTTTGTGATTTCAACCGCCTTGCCCTCGCCCTCATTTCCATGACTCTAAGTGCCGGTGTAGGATCTATAAGTATCTTTGAACTGCTCAGTAAGGTTGCGGCACCGGTTATCCTCTGCCATTCTCCCTTTGTCTGGTTCTTGTCACGGAAGCTCCTTTCAGGAACACCCGCTTCAGCACACAATATTCTTCTGGCAATCTGCTCAGCCGTCATTTCCATGGTAAACATGAGAACAGTTTTTGGATTCTGAGCTCTGAGAGCAACATTTCTAAGAATGCTTAAAGCAAGGGAAGTTTTTCCAACAGAAGGTCTTGCGGCAATTACGAACATTTCGCCAGCTTTCATACCCGTAATTTTATCGTCAATTCCGGCAAAGCCCGTCGAAATACCGACAACAGATTCGTCTTTCTTGGAAAGCTTCTGCAGATAGTCCACTGTCAGTTTGAGCATATCCTTTATTTCAAAGATATTCAGCTTTTTGCCAAGTTCGCTGGCTTCAAGGATTGATTTTTCGACTTCATCAAGAATTTCCGTAGCCCCTTTTTCGGAATCAAAGCATTTTTCAGAGGCTAATGAGCAGGCGTCAATTATCCGTCTAAGTACAGCCCTTTCATGCACCATCTGGCACCAAGTCTCCATATTGGCCGTGGTAGCGATCAGATTCTGCATTTCAGTGAGGTAGGATTCACCTCCGACCTGGTCGAGTATTCCCTTGTCGGAAAGAGTTTTTGCAACGGAGATATGATCAATTCCAGCTTCTTTCTGATGAAGCTCTATGATTGTATCATATATTTTTTGGTGGGCATCTGAATAGAAAGCCCTGGCGGTTCCAAGTTTTTCTATTGCGGTATCGGTTGCCGAAGGGGAGTCAATGAGCATTGCTCCCAGAACGGCCTTTTCAGCGTTCAGGTCATGGGGTTTGGGCCTGTCTTCTCTGCTAATATTCGGCCGTTTTCTCTCCACCCCTTTCTGATCTTTTCCGTTAACTGCCATTTTCAGGCTTTTACCACCCAGATTTTGAGAGTGGCCGTTATTTCGTTATGGAGCTTTATTTCTACGCTGTAGTTTCCGATTTCCTTTATTGGCTTGTCAAGCTTGATTCTTCTGGCTTCAATTTCCACACCCTGCTTTGCAGCTTCCTCAGCGATGAGATGGGTTGTGACTGAACCGAAAAGCTGGTTATCCTCGCCGGCCTGCATTGGAATGGTAAGTTCGAGCTTTGTAATTTTTTCGGCAATAACCTTGGAGTTCTCAATTTCCTTATTGCGTTTCTCTTCTATCTTCCCTCTTCTCGACTCAAGCTGGCGCATTGCCGCGGCTGAAACTTTCACAGCAAAACCGTTTGGTATGAGATAGTTTCTCGCATATCCCGAGGCGACATTCACAGTGTCCCCGGCATTGCCAAGGTCTTCGACATCTTCAAGCAGAATAAGTTTTATGTTCATGGTACATCTCCAAAATATTTTGTAAGCTAAAATCCGTGTTTATTGATTACATGACAAGAGCCATGTTCCTCGCCTTTTTAATCGCCGATGAGAACATCTTCTGGTGACGGGCGCAGTTTCCTGTGATCCTCCTGGAAAGGATCTTCCCCTTCTCAGTCTGATACTTGCGCAACAGTTCCACATCCTTGAAATCAACATATGGAATGTTGTTTTCACATAGGCGGCATGTCTTCCTGATATTGATTCTCGGTTTTCTTTTCATTCTGGGTCTCGACGTGGTATTTGTCATTCTTCCTGGCATTTTATCTTCTCCTGATTGTTATTTAATGTTAAAATGGAATATCATCTGCCGGTTCGGTATCGACTTCAAAAATCTCCTCTGGTGCAGGAGGAGGATTCTGATTCTGCTGCTGCTGTGAAGAGGGCTGCTGAGGTCTGGAAGAGTTTCCATTCCTCTGGGCATACGGTTCCTGGGGAGCGCTCTCGCCTCCGTCTGAAGGCGGCCTTCCTCCGGGTGTATTCAGGAACTGTATTCTTTCGGCGACCACATAAAGACGCGACCTGTTTTTGCCTGTCTCCTTGTCCTGCCATGAATCAAGTTTAAGTCTTCCTTCAACGAAAACCTGGGAACCTTTCTTAATGAACCGGTTACACGTTTCCGCCTGGCGACCCCACACGTTAATATCTATGAAGGACACTTCCTCCTTCTTCTGCCCGTCTGAAGTCATGTACTGCCTGTTTATGGCGATCCGGAAATCGCATATTGCAGATCCCTGCGGAGTGTACCTGAGTTCAGGATCCTTCGTCAGATTTCCGATAAGGAGGACTTTGTTCAGATTTGCCATAATTCACAGTTCCAGATTTTGATTTTCATATCAGAGCTGATCATCGTCGGAGACAAGTTTCTTCTTCGTATCGGCTGAAATACTCTTGGACCTTTCATCAAACGCGAAAGTCTGCATCCTGACAATTCTCCTGTCAAGACGGTACTTGTCCTTCACCTGGGCGACCTTTTCCTCGTCTGCGGTATAAATGAAGTCGTAGTAGATGCCGCTCTTTTTCTTCTCGATTTTTCTCGCGAACTGCTTCCTCCCCATGGGAACCACTTCGACAACTGTTCCTTCCAGGCTTTTGATAAGACCTGTAACTTCCTCTGCGAAAGCCTTACCCTGGTCATCAACCTGCCGTTCATCAAGGATAAAAATTGATTCGTACTTTTTCAAATTCAGAACCTCCGTTAAATTTCCTGTTTCATATCATCGGATCCTTCACCAAGAAGGCGTCCGTTGTATTCGTTCATAGCCTTGTCAATTCCGCGGTGAAGCAACAATTTAACTGCTTCCGCGCCCATATCAATCACTTTTGAGAACAATTCGGATTCTCTTTCGTCGAATTCGGAAAGGACGTAGTCCGCCTTGTCCGGATTGTCGGATCTTCTTCCTATACCGATCCTCAGTCTTGCGAAATCCCCGGTTCCCAGTTCGGAAACGACGGATTCCACTCCATTGTGACCTGCGCTTCCGCCACCCTTGCAGAACCGTATCCTGCCAAGAGGAAGATCCATGTCATCGTATATGAGCAGAAGATCTCCTGACTCAAGGGCATTTCCCTTAATGAAAGAGGAAACGCACTGACCGCTCAAATTCATATATGTCAGTGGTTTTACGAGCCAGAGATTTCCACCTCTGCATCTTCCTTCCTTAAGGAGTCCACCTCTGATTTTTCTTTCAACGAACTTTCCGGACAAAGTCTTCTCGACCGCATCCAAGGTCATGAAACCGGCATTGTGCCGCGTCCGGCTATATTCACTGCCAGGATTTCCCAATCCCGCTATAATACGGATGCGCTGTTCTTCTCCGGAAAACATATGGCATTATCATTATGAAAGGAGAAATTTTATTTCTTCTTTTCCTTATCCTTGCCCGCGGCTTCCTTGGCTGGAGCCTTATCCTTGCCTCCAGCTGCTGCTGCACCTTCAGCTTCCTCCCCTTCTTCAAGCTTCTTGCCTTTGGCTCCGACAATTTCCGGTTCGGCAGCGGTACCTTCGGCGCTTTCGACGACCGCACCTTCAGCGGCTGTTGCAGTGGCTTCTTCCTCGATACGCAACCTGATGACATGGAACACGATGCTGTCAGGTGCAGGAACTGCAGTTACGCCTTCAGGAAGTTTGAGTTCTTTTACATGTATGCCCTTGTCAAGCTCTATGCCGCTGATATCAACCTCGATGTTTTCCGGAATGTCCTTGGGAAGACATTTGATTTCAAGCTTATGGATGATCTGTTCAAGCACGCCTCCCTGTATAATTCCAACAGGGGTCCCATGTCCGATCACATCGATAGTCGTAGTAATGAGTTCGTCCATCTTGACTTCGAGGAAATCTATATGCATGGTCTTTCCGTTCAGATAGTCGAACTGGATGTCCTTTACAAGTGCGTTAATTGGAGTCCCAATATCAGATTTCAGCTCAACAAGGTGCACGTTTCCATGCTGGATTATCTTTTTCCATTCATTCTCGACAAGAAGGAAAGGAGTAGACTTTTTCCCGTGTCCGTAAAGGATTCCAGGTATATGTCCCTCCCTGCGTGACTTCCTGGACGCGCCTGATCCAAAGACGGTCCTTTCCACAATACTCAGTACGTTTTTCTGCTTGCTCATTTCAGGTAAATCCTTATTTTATTTATTTTTCAATTTTGAAAAGGGAGGATACTGATGCACCCTCATGAATTCTCCTAATAGCCTCGGCAAGAAGTCCGGCTATGCTGAAGACTTTTATCTTGCCATTGCAGTCGTTGGAAATAGGAACACTATTTGTCACAATCAGTTCATCAATAGC